>NZ_JBPWOA010000019.1:0-132500 GCF_051781005.1 Anabaena sp. WFMT
ATCATCCCGTCAGGATAGATCCTATTGATACTATAATATTATCACGAGCCTACAACGATCAACAAATTCGACAATATCAAGAAAAATATCGAGATGAAGATCAGAAAACTTCTATAAAGAAATTACAATTTCTGCAAAAAATAGAAGAGATGGGTTATAGAAATCTAGAACAACTAGATGAATTGATAAGTCAACTGGTGAATACTCCATCATCTGATTCCACTGAGTCGAAATTTAAGGACAAAGGTAATTTTCTCAATAAAAGAGAGAAAAATAGTCAAATTCTAAAGAAATTGGATGAACTTGCCGATAATCTTTACAGATTTAAATACTGGAACTCATTTGCAGATAATGAACAAGATATTATTGATGGAATTATTACTTTATTGGAAAATAATCACCTTGATTTGAGTCTTTCACAATTTGAAGATATTGAAAAATTTACATCAATATTGGAATTTGATATTTCCAAATACAAAAAACCTCTATTAGAGAAAATATTAACTGAAATTTTAGAGCCGAATTCTTATGATGATTTAATTTCCTTTAGAAATAAACTAACTAAATATCCTGATTTGGAGGCATCTTTAAACGAGAAAATTAAGGAATATCACCAAACATTAGATATTAATACAGCTTTGAAAAATATAATGAATGCTTATTCCTCTTCAAGCTCACCTAGATTACAACAAGATATTGAATTTTTAAGGAGTCTTACTGTTGATGAATATTGTCAATGGCTTAAAAAAGATAATCCTGATTTACCTAAAATGGTTAGATGGGTTCTTAATTCTGGTTATCAACCAGCATCTCAAAAGTTAGAACAAGCTATTCGCATATTAGCTGAATGTAGCAAGATAAATAAAATTAGAACCAAGTTTATTTACGACATAGATATAGATAATCCTACTAATAATCATCCTCGAAATTAGTTGTTGAAAAATCTATTTATTCAACTTGTATAATTAGGGCGGGCAGGATGCCCACCCCACAAGAGTTTTATGAAATTTAGATATGCAGATTAGATATTAAGCGGCTTACTAAGTGGTTATTATTATACTCACGACAAGATCGATCGCACTTCTAGAGTATTCTGAAATAGAATTGCTATACATCTACAGGATGCTGCCCATAATAGGGTAAAGCCTCTGACCAATCAGGACGCTTACCTTGTTGCCAATCTAAATAAGCTAATTCTAAAATACTTGTAACAGTTGCAGCTAAACCAGATGTGGCTTTAATAAGTTGATATTCAGTATGCCAATTTGCTAAAGTTTCCTGCCATGCTTCAGGTGTGAATACTGTATCTGCTAATAAAGCAGTAATTCCCAAATGATCAGCAGCCGGTTGATAAATAGCCCCGAAAACTTGCCCCCTTTGTGCTGGCATTTCCACCGCCATAACATCTTCTGATTGTTGATTTTTCTCCAACTCTGTCCAAGCTACAGCGGCTAAAGTGGAAACTGCAAATACAGGAATTTCTAACTGTTGTCCTAAAGTGCGAGCAGTAACAACCCCAATACGACTGCCTGTAAAACCACCAGGGCCTTTAGCAACGGCAATAAAGGCCAAATCTGTCCAGGTTTGGGGTTTAATTAGGTCTATTAAATATTGATGTATGAAACTGGATACATCACGTCCTAAATTCCAAACATTGGCGCGGGTATCGTCAGCAAAGTTACTAATTACTAAACCTAATTCGGGCGTAGTTGTATGCAGTGCTAAAGCGTATTTTGTGGTTGGGAGATGTGCTAATTGAGTTATCAAAGTAAATATAGATTTTGAGAATATGAAAAAGTTAATTTTGGCGAAATTAACAATTTACAATTTTACCACTTTAAAATACATAAAATACAAAACGAAACTTCACATATGTTATGGAGACGTTACCATGAGGGAAGTTTCCGCTGCATGAAACGCCTCTACAAAGTCGCAAGCTGCCCAAATCCAAAATTTAAAGTTCACGTCGGTACTAATTCACCAGGACGCAATTTAGCCCATTTACCCATTTCTTTTTTAAAACTGAGACAACCGACAACATCCCATTCCATTTCAATGATTTCGTCTTTTGTGCGAATATTAACATTGATAGAAGGTTCATTGGGATCGAAATCTGGGGTTTCGGTCAAGTGAGGCTGTTGGTGCTGTGCTTCTACGGCATTGTAGGTTAGACAGCGGTCTACATAGTGGCAATTCACGCAAATACACATAATAGAACCAACTCCAAGAAGCTTTATAGTTAATGTAGCTTACGCGGAAATGTTAAGCATTAGTTGCGGGGTTGATCTTTATCACTGATTTAACGGATTTAAGGATTTCACGTAATGAAGGATCTTTGATTTAACGGATTTAAGGATTTCACGGAATGAATATAATGGATGATTTAGCCGTTTCTCTTCTAGCTGCCGAAAATTGGCCTTTTAGTCTGGAATTTTTGCCACAAGATGCTTACATGGTCGGTGGTGCGGTGAGAGATGCGATTTTGGGCAGAAGTCGGGAATATTTAGATTTAGATTTTATTATCCCAGATGATGCGGTGAAAGTTGCCAGTGATATCGCTCGTTATTATCAAGCTGGTTTTGTTCTCTTAGATGCGGAAAGAAAAATTGCCCGTGTGGTGTTTCCCCATGCTACAGTCGATTTTGCCCAACAGGAGGGAGATAGTTTAATAACTGATTTGCATAGAAGAGATTTTACAATTAATGCGATCGCCTATCATCCCCATACCCAAGAAATAATTGATCCTCTCCAAGGCTGTGCAGACATAACAGCAGGTATCTTACGCATGATATCACCCAAAAATCTTCAAGACGATCCTTTGCGGTTAATGCGGGCATATCGTCAAGCAGCCCAACTTGGGTTTATAATCGAAGCCAATACCCAAAACACTATTCGCACCTTAGCAACAGATATCAATAAAGTTGCAGCCGAACGAGTCCGGGTAGAAATAGGTTATTTGTTAGCAAATTCTCAAGGTACACCTTGGCTAACCAGTGCGTGGGAGGACGGTTTACTAGCTACATTCTTCAGAAATGTCACCCGTGAAAGCTTATTAAAATTAGCCGCAGTTGACAAAGCAGCAGCTTTAATTTCTCAAAACTGGCAACAATTAGGAGAAGAACTACAAAATTGTGTGCGCGATACGGTCAAAACTACTTGGTTAGGTATTGCCAAACTGGCTTGTCTTGTCCACCCAAATCCTGAAATCGCAGAAACAGAACTACACGAACTAACCTATAGCCGTGCAGAAATTCGTGCTGTCATAACCGCCCTGAAACTGTTCCCAAAGTTCAAAGTAGTTAATCTGTCCCTACGAGAACAGTATTTTTTGTTTCAGGACGTGGGAGTTGTATTTACTAGTACAACCGCGTTAACCTTAGCAAATGATATTTTAGCAGAGGCGATATCCGGCGATAATCCGCTATGGGTCTATGCACCCTTAATCAACCATTACCTGAACCCTGATGATTTGGTAGCTCACCCCTCACCGTTAGTGAGTGGCAAAGAAGTGATTATAGCACTAAATATTCCAGCTTCACCACTTATAGGAAAAATCTTGAGTGAAATTGCTATAGCCCAAGCTGAGGGTAAAGTTTCCACCGTAGAAGAAGCGATAAAATTTGCAAAGCAGTTGGTTGAGAATTAATTTATTATTAGGAATAATTTAAGTCAATGGGCGTGAGGAGGCAGGAGGGAAGAAGGTTTAAGCCGCGTTAATTTTTTTACATAGTTAGGTTTAGTTCTGCCAACTTAATTTCCCTGTGGTAACTAAGATTTTGCAATCAAAAGAAAAAAGAAATTTCTATTAACTATGATAGTGATATAGCAGTGCGCCAAAAATCTATTACCTATCACCTACATCATCATATGATCAAGAAAATATTGCGTGTATTCTCCCATTTAACTTTTCTTTGATGCCAAATTTTAGTTAAACTCGGAATAAATTGGTATGACTAAAAAAACTCTCAAACTCTCAAACTCTCTCTTGTTTTGACAAATGATTCCTTGATAGTACAAGCCCCCAGATTTATCCGTGGAATCAACCGAAAATCGTCTGACCTGTTATTTGCGTCCTCCACACTTATTTTTTTAGTTCCTTGTTCGCAAGAGCCTGTAAGTATAAGTAATTTATGAAAAAATTATCTATATATATCAAAAAAATTTTTAAACCATTAAAAAATACCAATGTCAAACAAAAATAATTTCCAGGAACAAGCTGCTGTCGAATTAACAGTATTACCCCAACAAAAATGGGAAATTAATTCCACTGACGAGGGTATGATTTTTCAGCTTGCTGATACCACTATACAAGCGTGTAATGCTGCTGCTGAGATAATACTTGGATATACAAATGAGCAAATGCTGGGAACTACTCCCTTTAAACCTCCTTGGCAAACTGTTCATGAAGATGGGTCAATTTTTACAGCCGAAAATTATCCATGTCTAGTTACTTTACAAACAGGTAAACCATGTAAAAACATTGTCATGGGACTTTATCAGCCAACTGGTAATCTAGTTTGGTTATTACTCAACTCCCAACCTTTATTTCAAGCTAATAAAACTTCTCCCTATGCAGTTGTTACTACATTTACCGATATTACAGAAATTAAACTCCGGCAATCTAGGAGTGATGCTGATATTACAAGCAATAAAAAACTATTAACAACCGGAGACCAAAATCCAACTAATAAGCAAAAGCTAGAACAGCAAGTTGTAGAAACTACCTCAGACAATTGCACCAAAGCATTCTTATCCATGCAAAATCATATTTTGGAACTGATTGCTACTGGTACTTCCCTTTCCAAGGTGTTAAAAATCCTAGTTCAGTCCTTAGAGGCACAGTTAACTCAAGTTTTTTGTTCCATTATGCTATTAGATGATTCTGGAACAAAGTTGTATCCTATCGGCAGTTCTAGCCTACCAGAAAAATATACTCAAGGATTAATGCTTGGTGTTCCCGTGGGTGCAGAAGTAGGCAGTTGTGGCACATCTGCTTATACCAAAAAGACAGTGATTGTATCCGACATTGCCAACGATATAAAATGGGAAAAATACTGCGATTTGGCACTGACTAATCACCTGAAAGCTTGTTGGTCTACGCCTATTTTAGACAGTCAAGGCGAGGTATTGGGAACCTTTGCGCTGTATTATCCCACAGTTCGCTCTCCTGACGAATCAGAACAGCAATTGATTGAGAGAGCATCTCACCTGGCTGGTGTAGCAATTGAGCGTCAGCGATCGCAATTAGCATTGCAACAAAATGAATATCAATTACGTTTAATAACAGAAACTATTCCCCAACAGGTATGGACAGCCTTACCTAATGGTCAGGTAGATTATTTTAACCAGCGGTGGTGCGATTTCACAGGCAAAACGGTAGAACAACTTAAAGCTGAGAGTTGGGAGCAAATTATTCACCCCGAAGACTTACCAAAAGTAAAAGAAGTGTGGAATCAAGCGGTGCAAACCGGCAGCAAATATGAGGTAGAGACTCGGATGCTCTCTGCAACTGGGGAGTACCATTGGATTTTGGGACAGGCACGTCCTTTGCGAGATCAACATGGACAGATTGTTAAATGGTACGGTACTAATACCGACATTACAGACCAGATCCAAGCAAGGCAAGCTTTACAAGAAAGTGAGTTAAACTTCCGCACTTTGGCAGATACCATGCCGCAGATATTCTGGACTGCTAGACCAGATGGTTGGTTAGAGTACTATAACCAGCGTTGGTGCGAGTATACGGGCATGACTTTAGAACAAACTCAAGGTTGGGGCTGGAAACCTGTACTGCACCCTGATGATTTGCAAATGTGTGTGGATCATTGGACTGAGTCTGTTCGCACAGGTAAATATTATCAAATTGAGTACCGTTTTCGTCGTGGCAGTGATGGGCAATATCGCTGGCATCTTGGTCGAGCATTTCCTTTATATAATAGCAAGGGACAGATTATCAAATGGTTTGGCTCCTGTACTGATATTGACGACCAAAAGCGGGTAGAGGTAGCTTTGCGGAATGTTCTGCAACAACAGCTTGCTGCTCGTGAAGAAGCTGAAAAAGCAAATCGCATTAAAGATGAATTTCTTGCAGTCCTCTCCCATGAACTGCGTACCCCACTCAATCCGATCTTGGGTTGGGCTAGGCTTTTGAAAACCGGCAAACTTGACAAAGCCAAGACTGATGAAGCCTTGAACAGTATTGAGCGTAATGCCAAATTACAGGTTGACCTGATTGAAGATTTACTGGATGTGTCTCGCATTCTCCGAGGTAAACTCACTCTGAATGTTTCTACAGTTAATTTGGCAACTGTAATTTCTGCCGCATTAGATACGGTAAGTTTGGCAGCCTCTGTTAAAGAAATTGCAATTCAAACCCAAATAGAAGCGAATATAGGGCAAGTTGCAGGTGATCCGGCACGCTTGCAACAAATTGTCTGGAATCTTTTATCTAATGCTGTTAAGTTTACACCCCAAGGCGGGCGAGTGGAAATCCGCCTAGAGCAATTTGCTTCAATGGCTCAAATCACAGTCAGTGATATGGGTAAAGGTATTAGTCCAGACTTTTTACCACATATATTTGAGCATTTCCGTCAAGAAGATAGTTCAATCACCAGAAAATTTGGTGGACTAGGTTTGGGATTAGCAATTGTCCGGCAGTTAGTAGAGTTACACGGTGGAACTGTTGAGGCTAATAGTGCAGGTGAAGGACAGGGAGCAACCTTTATTGTCAGAATCCCTTTAATATCTTCTCAATCAGAGATGCTCACAGAGAAAAAACCACAAAATGTATCTTGTAATTTAAGTGGTACTAAAATTTTAGTTGTGGATGATGATGCTGATTCACGGGATTTTATTGTCTTTGTGCTGGAACTGTATGGGGCTGAAGTTACCACGGTTGCATCAGGATTTGAAGCACTAGAAGTTTTTGCACAGTCTCAGCCAGATGTTTTAGTTAGTGATATTGGAATGCCAAAAATGGATGGCTATGAATTGTTAAGAAAAATTAGGGCTTGGTCGTCAGAAGTAAGTGACCGAATTCCAGCAGTCAGCGAATTTATGCCGAAGGCAATCGCTCTAACAGCATATGCTGGAGAATTTGACCAACAACAGGCAATTGCCGCAGGTTTTCAAATGCACATATCCAAACCAGTAGAACCAGATGCTTTAGCAACGGCTGTTGCCCAACTGGTGAAAATAAATGTTTAGTCTAATACAAGATGGCAAAAGTTTTTAGACATTATTAATTAAAGTATTATAACATACTCTATACTCTCGTGAATCTACTATTGCATCATTCTTTAATAGCAGCATACTATGTAGCGCAATAACTTTTCATTATCTAACCTATTATGAAATCTATTCTACAAACCTACGTAGAGCAAGAAATATGGTTACTAATACGAGATAAATGGTATTTCACAAAAATTATTAGGGTTTGTGATGATTTGTTGTGGTTTAAACACAGAACTCATAACAAGGAGACAGAAGAAGATACTTTATGGGAAATGGTCGTAAAAATTAGCGAAGTAGTCGCTATTGATAAAGTTGTATCTGTTATCAGCAGAAAACCAGATGTGTTTATGTCACGGTTATTGGAAGCAGATAATACCATCAATCATCAACAAGAACACGAAAAATAAACTGCTCTCCCAGGCTACATCCACCCTACAATTAAACTGTCATCAGAACAGTGCTTTACAGCACTACTGAATGCTTCTAATTCTTCATCAGTCATGAACTGCCAACAATCCAAAGTTTGGCGATACAGTGACTGATGTTTTTTAATTCAGCCTGAGTACATAATTATAGTTATTATTAACTAATTCGATGACCAACCCCCGTCAAGTAGCGTTTATTGCCTTAAAAGAGGTTCATAAAGGTGCTTATGCTGATGTTGCTTTAGACCGAGCGCTACAAAAGTTTAAGTTACCGGATAGCGATAACGAAACGCTCCGTAGGGATCGCCGTTTAACAACAGAATTAGTCTATGGCTGTGTCAGAAGACAACGCACCCTAGATACTCTCATTGACCAAATCGCCACAAAAAAAGCCCAGCAACAACCACCAGACCTCCGCACAATCTTACATCTCGGTTTTTATCAACTGCGTTATCAAGAAAAAATCCCCCCTTCTGCTGCTGTCAATACCACCGTTGAGTTAGCAAAAGAAAACGGTTTAACTGGTTTAACTGGTTTTATAAATGGTCTGTTACGCCAGTATTTGCGGCTTGTAGAAAAAACATCAGAACCGTTAAAATTACCCGAAAATCCGGTAGAAAGGTTGGGTATTTTATACAGTTTTCCTGACTGGATAATTGAAGTCTGGTTAGCACAATTGGGTTTTGCAGAAATAGAAAAACTCTGTGTATGGATGAATCAAACTCCAACTATTGACTTGCGTGTAAACATCCTTCGCAGTTCCTTAGAAGAGGTAGAATCAGCTTTTAAATCTGCTGGTGTTCTAGTCAAACCCATTCCCCATTTACCCCAAGCTTTACGATTAATTGGTAGTAATGGCCCAATTCAAAATTTACCTGGATTCCGTGAAGGTTGGTGGACTATTCAAGATAGTAGCGCCCAATTAGTTGGTCATTTACTAGATCCTAAACCGGGTGAAGTGGTGATTGATGCTTGTGCTGCACCAGGAGGTAAAACAACCCATATCGCTGAATTAATGGGAGATAAGGGCAAGATTTGGGCGTGTGACAAGACTGCTTCCCGTCTTCGTAAACTCCAAGACAATGCTCGACGGCTGAATTTACAATCTATTGAGATATCCACTGGTGATAGTTGCAATTTACCCCAATTTTACAATCAAGCTGACCGTGTATTACTAGATGTTCCTTGCTCCGGTTTGGGAACTATGCATCGTCATGCTGATGCGCGTTGGCGACAAACACCAGAATCTATCCAGCAACTTTCCCTACTGCAAACAAAATTGCTATCACATACCTCGAAATTTGTCAAGGATAATGGGGTATTGGTTTATGCAACCTGTACATTACATCCCGCTGAGAATGAAGAAGTAATTTCCCGGTTTTTGGCTGATCATCCTCATTGGCAAATTGAGCTTCCCTGTCAGGATTTAACTGCTACCTATAGTACACCGCCAGGCTGGCTCAAAGTTTGGCCTCATCAACAAGACATGGATGGCTTTTTCATGGTGCGCTTAAGAAAAACCAATAATTCCGAGTGAATACTGCTAACGATTGTACGATTTGGTGGAGGTCCGAATCTACTAGAGGAGGCAGCAATGGTTAATAATTCTCATGTCAAAAACTTAGTTAAAATCCTGATTGGAGCCGCTTGGATTGATGGCAGAATCCAACCGGAAGAACGGCAATATCTGCGCGAAATAGCTCAGGCTAAAGGCTTGGCTAATGATCCAGAGATTAAGCCTTGGCTGTATGAATTAGTTTCCGTACAGCCCAAAGAGTGCTACCAGTGGGTAAGTGAGTATTTAGGCGATCGCCCTAGCTTGGAAGATTGCGAAAATCTGATTGAAGCTATTAGTGGCTTGATTTACAGCGACGGTGAGGTAGCAATTGAAGAAGCCAAGCTGCTAACTACATTGCAGGAACTAAGCAAGTCGCATGAATCCACGCAACCAGTTTACACCCCACTGCTTAAACAAATTCAAAAGCTTTACCGTCGTTGGGTTGATGTTCAAAATTAGGGGACTCTTAAGAGGAAAGGGCGCAGGGAGCAAGGGGGAAAACTCTTCTCACCTGCGCCCCGCCTCCTGCCTCCTGTTACTCTTTATCAATTTTGGGTACAAAATCAGGACGATCTTTGCTTTCCCAACCGGCGGGACGTTTCGAGTTGTACCAAGCAATCGAACCGATGGTGACAGCAGCAATAAAACCAACTACATACACCAATGTAAAAGCTAATGGAAAATGTGGTTCTGCTGCGGCTGGCGCTGCTGTTTGAAGTAATAAATTCATGAGTAAATTCTCCTAGTGTAGGTTGCGCTTCTTAACAAAGTATAAAACGAGCGTATCACCTACATCCCCCACTAGGTTGAAACACTTGTGATTTGAGAAATAAAAAACAAGATGGTTAGGGAGAAAGATGTATTGATTTTTCTCCCGCCTGGCCAATCTTTTTTTAATAATTATTCAGCAGATGAACTGGGTTTGAGTCTCTCCCGCCAAGAACCTTTAGGTGAAGAAGATTCAGAGGAGCCACGGCTTGCAGGCGCAGAGGAACGGGAAGAACCTGACTCTGAACCGCTATTTCGCCGTCGTGAGCGAGATGATCCTGAAGAAGAATTACCACTTGATTCTTGAGAACGCCGCTTTCTTGATGTGGTATCTTCTTGTTGTTGTTTGTAACGTCTTCTACGTCTTGGGGTATGGTTTGATTGTTGCTCTTCTACTTGGGTATTCCTGCTTCTGCGTCTACTTGATGAATCATCATTTCTGCTATTATCTGATTTTTCATCATGATCAGAGATTGAGCGATTGATAATTTTTTTCGGTTTTATGGGTTGGGCTTTAATCGTCGCTTTGCGTCCTTCTAATTTAGGTCGTTCAGGGAATTTTTCTACTGACATTCCCTCTACTGCCTTTTCCATAAATTCATGCCAGGTATAAGCAGCACTACTACTGCTACCATAGGTCGGACGGTTATTATCGTTACCAAGCCAAACCCCTGTGACTAATTGGGGAATGTAGCCAATAAACCACAAATCACGAGATTCGTCAGAGGTACCAGTTTTGCCAGCAACCTGTCTATCATTTAATTGAGCAGCAGCACCAGTACCGTTTCTGACTACGTTGCGTAGCATCCAGGTCATAATGGTAGCACTATCAGTATCTAATGACTGTTTAGGCTGGAAATCAGCAGACCAGATGACTTCACCCTGTCGGTTAAGGATGCGACGAATACCATGCACATCTGTATGTAATCCTTGGGTAGCAAAGGAACCGTAAGCACTTGTTAATTCGAGGAGATTAACTTCATTGGAGCCAAGAGCTAAAGAGTAAGTAGGCTTAAGTTCTGATTTAATGCCCATATCCTGGGCAAGTTTAATCGTTGGCTCATATCCTACGTCTATTAATACTTTGACTGCAATTGTGTTGATAGAGCGAGTGAGGGCATCTCTGAGGTTCATCCAGCCGTAGAATTTTTCACTGTAGTTTTTCGGTTCATAACCATCTACTACTAAAGGTGCATCTAGATAACTGTCATAGGGATTTTTACCTGTAGCGATCGCAGCAGCGTAGACAAATCCCTTAAATGTCGATCCTGGTTGACGCTGTGCCTGAGTTACACGATTAAACTGGTTGTTACTAAAGTCCTTACCACCCACCATCGCCTGGATTTCTCCATTACGGGGATCTATGGCTACTAAAGCTGCTTCTTTAAAGTTTTCCCAGCGACCTTGATTTTTTAAAGTTTTGGCAACTGCCGCTTCTGCTGCTTTTTGCCAGGTTGGATTTAAGCTAGTTTCTACTACTAACCCTCCTGCTGCTAATAAATCGGCTGAAATATACTTGGGTAATTCCTGCTGAACGTAGATAGTAAAGTAGGGGAACTCGACTTGGAAGCGCTTGGGTAAATTACTGTTAACTGTAAGTGGTTCTTGCAGTGCAGTTTGTTGCTCGGCTGGGGTAATTACTTGATCTTCCTGCATCCGCTGCAATACCTGATTTCGCCTTTCTATTGCTGCTTTGGGATTCTTATCTGGGGCGTAAACGTTGGGAGCAGGGGCAAGTCCGGCGATGGTTGCTATTTCTGACAAGGTCAGTTGATCTACCGTTTTACTAAAGTACACCCAGGCAGCATCTCCTACACCGTAGGCTCCAGAACCCAAATAAACCAAATTGAGGTAACGCTCTAAAATCTCATCTTTGGTTAATTCTCGCTCCATTTTTTGAGCTAGACGGACTTCTTTGAGTTTGCGCCAGATTGTCCGTTCTTGGGTGAGGAAGAGAATTCGCGCTACCTGTTGGGTGATGGTACTACCACCTTCTACCACATTTTGCGATCGCACATTATTCACAACTGCTCTGAGAATACCTTGAGCATCTACCCCTTGATGTTGCTCAAATCTTCTGTCTTCTGAAGCGATAAAAGCTTTCTTTAAGTTATCTGGTATTTGTTTTAGCTTTAACTGTTCCCTAGTCGCTTCTCCTTGCTGTTGGAGAACAGTCCCATCTCCAGCTTTAATAGTCAGTGTTTGCTCTCGCAGCACCGCGTTTAGTTTGGCTTTATCTGGCAAAGAACTATCTATTGTTCCCAGCCCGTAATTGAAGGCCACAATCCCCCCACCGACACCTAAACCTGTCCAAAACCACAAACGACGATAAAAAGGTTTATCGCTCCTACCAATTCTGGCAACCATCACAGATGATCTACTCGTCATCTGGTTCAGTAACTGCTTCGCCTTCACCAGCATAGTCATTGGTAAGTTGTTATGTGTGGACTTCTCGTTTTTGTGATGATTCCCAAGCGGCAAGAGCAGTTTCTCCTTATCAGAGCTACTTAGATTTGTTAATTGTCATCCAGTAATTGCCACCTAACTACCATGAAAGGATTTGGGGTTAGCACACTACTTTGTTGTTAGTATAATATCTCATAAATAATTAATTTAATTCAGTGTAAGATATTGTTCTTTCCAAACCTGTTAATACAATTAATTTCTGGAAACCCAAAACAGTATTTTTTAATAATCCTGCGGAACATTAAAACCATTGAAAACCTCTGAGACATATAGATTCAAATCTAGTCCCAGCTATCTAGAGAGAGTTTTACGGCAAATGAGTACGGGCAAAACATGGATGCGATCGCCTAACATCTCCAAGAAAAGTGCGATCGCTCTGGGTAGTAACATGGGTGATCCCCAAAAAATTTTAGACGCAACTCTAGAGACTTTAGCTCAAACCCCAGGTATTATCGTAGAAGCAAAATCCAGTTGGTATAGAACCAAAGCTATAGGACCGCCTCAACCAGATTATTTGAATGGTTGTGCCATATTACAAGTAGAAATGCTACCTCAAACGTTATTAGCAACTTTGTTAGCAATTGAACAAAAATTTGGGCGTGTGCGTCAGCAACATTGGGGTCCACGAACCTTAGATTTAGATTTGTTGTTGTATGATAATTTGATATTAAACCAACCAAATCTCCAGATCCCCCATCCTGGGATGCATAAACGAGCTTTTGTATTAGTCCCACTGGCAGAAATTGCCCCCAACTGGATAGAACCAGTTTCTGGGCGTGTCATTCAAGATTTACTCAAAGAAGTGGACACTTATGATGTACATTTATGTAATGAGGGTAAATTAAAATTACCATCGTTCAAGGCGGAAGAACCCTGATTTAACTAAAGCGCCCCCGTATATATTCTGTGTATCTACAGACAAAATAATTTAACTATGCCACTAGGTAGAGAATTACCACAGCTACTCAAGCAACGTTTGTTCCACAAAGGCCGCAAATTTGATTTTGAAGTTAACCGCTTGCGTTTACCCAACAAATCTGAAGGGGAATGGGAGTGTATTCGTCATCCAGGTGGCGCTCTAGCTTTACCCGTTACAGCAGATGGCAGACTGATGCTTGTGCGCCAATATCGTTTTACCGTTCAGGGAAGGTTGTTAGAATTTCCAGCCGGTACTCTCGAACCAAATGAAGATCCCTTAGAGACGGTGCAGAGAGAAATTGAGGAAGAAACAGGATACCGCGCTCACAAATGGGATAAACTAGGAGAATTTTTCCTAGCTCCTGGCTATTCCGATGAAATTATCCATGCTTTCTTGGCTAGAGATTTAGAAAAGCTGGAGACACCTCCCCCACCAGAAGAAGATGAAGATATCGAAATAGTATTTTTCACCCCGGAAGAACTAGAAACAGCAATTCTAGAGGGACAACCTGTAGACGCTAAATCTATAGCCAGCTTTTTCCTAGCGCGTTCATTTTTGTTTTGATAGCAAGATGCTGCTAGAAGCGTCAATTAGCAATACCTTCAGTACAGGCTTTCTAGCTAATCAGATCATCTTAGCCAAATATTGGAGTCAATCAATTTTGGATTTACGATTTTGGATTTTGGATTTACTCCACCCTAAAGTGTGTAGCTTGAGGATTTTCAATTGGCGTTAGTGCAGCGTATGCAGCGCAGCGAGTATTTTGGATTAATTCCGCCCTGAAGGGGCTTGTACCGAAAATTCCCAATCCAAAATCTAAAATCCAAAATCTAAAATTTTTCGGTCAATACAACATTCCTGTTATTGACTCCTTTATGCAGTTATATAGCAGGAGTCAGGAAGGGGAGTTAGAAAGAAGTCAGAATAATCTTAAATGTGAAAAAGTGTTTGAGTATTCATGTTATCTAGATTTATTACCTTTTAATCCATTAATTAATCAAGGTTTGAGGTTATATGGCTATAGCTTAAGTGACAACGTAGGAGTCATATGCCACGCTATCAGCAAGCCCTAAATATAGTTCACCTAAATATAGTTCAACGGAAACGCGCAGAAACATAATTACGACTACGGTAATCACTGATATTAGTGACAAGTTTCTTTGTCGGAGCAAATTCTAGTAATTGTCCAATATGATTTTCGTTGTAGTGAAATAAAGCTGTGAAATCTGATAAGCGAGCAACTTGTTGGATGTTATGAGAGACAAAGACAATTGTTAATTCAGAACGCAAACATTCGATGAGTTCTTCAATTTTTAAAGTAGACATAGGATCAAGTCCAGCACACAGTTCATCTATCAGGAGAATTTGCGGCTTGACGGCTAAAGCACGAGCGATACACAACCTTTGTTGTTGTCCAAAAGATAATTCTAAAGCAGATTTATAGAGTTTATTTTTGACTTCTTCCCAGAGATTAGCAGATTTGAGTGCTAACTCGACAATCTCATCTAATTCTACTTTGGGATGCCATCCGATTACTTTCACCCCATAAGCAACATTATCGTAAATGCTCATGGGAAAAAGATTCGCTCTAGCATAGATAATACTAATTTGACGACGTAGCCGAGTTAGGTTGACACGACGACCATAAATATTTTGTCCGAAAAATTCTACTTTTCCTTCAACCCGCACTTCTCCTTCTAATTCACTCATGCGATTGAGAGATTTCAAAAAAGTAGACTTCCCACAACCACTAGGCCCCATAATTGCTATGATTTTATTTTGAGGAAGATCCATTGACACGTCTTCAATGATTTTTTGAGTGTCATAATAACAGCTAAAGTTCTGAATGCTGAGGGCAGGAATTATTTTACTCATGCTGATAAAATACGTGAAACAACTAATAGATGATATAGATAAACAGCAAATACCTAGTTATTTAGATGTTTATAGAAGCCTTGTGTTGTAGTTTTAACTGTTAAAAAATTATGATTATTAATATTTACTATAGTACTTTGTTTGGGGACATGAAAAATTACACGATAAAGAGTTGATAAAGATAACTTAAAATCCCATGAGAAAGTTCAATGGACTTTAAGGATAATTATCAATGTGGGATGCGTCAAATATGTTAGTAATGCGAAATCTCTAAACACTTTCAAGCAGGACAGGTAATTTGCTTATGTTATTGCGTTTAAGTTTTATTGTCACCACCATTATTTTCTGGCATCTGTGCAGTTATGCAACACTAGCAGAAAGTAAGCAGCCAGAACAACTGGATAAGTTTCTCCCTGGGCCATTAGAGATTACCACGCCTGATCCACTGATTCGAGGTTCCCTAGAAAAACAGCCATTAACCCTGGAGGAACAGCAAAAATTGGAGACGGCTTTAGATGGGTTAAATCAAGAAGCTGCGACGGCACTACAAGGGGGGGATAAGGTAACAGCGTTTGATATTTGGAACCGAGAATTAAGACTGCGACGCTTTTTAGGTTCATTAGCTGAGGTGGAAGCATTATCACGGGTGGGTGCGATCGCTTGGCAGGAAAATGAGCGTCAACAGATAAAGTATATTACTGAACGGTTGCAGGTCATTGAAAAACAGATGCTGACTCAGAAAAGCACTGATTTAGAATTATGGCGATCGCTTGGTGAAGCTTACCAAAATATTCGTGTACCCAAGTTAGCTGTAGGAGCTTATCAGCAGATTTTAACATTAGTGCGATCGCAAAATAACACTACCGCTGAACTAGAAACCCTGAATACCATTGGGGAATTGCATTTAAGTTGGTTTAATTATCCCCAAGCTGCAACAACTTACCAAGAACTGTTAAATTTGGCAAATAGACAGGGTGATAGACTCAATGAAGTAAGGTATTTGCAACAACTAGTTTATATTTATAAGCAAACTAAACAGCCTCAACAAGCTATTACTGCACTAAATCAATTAGCAGAAATTTACACCAGTGAAAATAATCTTACCCAAATTCCTGCCTTAAAAATAGCAATAGCTGAAAATTACCAATCTTTAACACCGGAAAATCCCAATTTACTACAAGAAGCCTTTAACAAATATCAAGAAGCTTATGTTACCGCTTGGCAATTACAACAATACGTTACTGCTAGTGAAGCTTTGCAAAAATTAATCACACTTTACCGTTCCCAAAACCAAATTGATGATGCTTTGCAAACTAGTCAGATTCTTGTAGAAACCGAAACACTAGCTACCAATTTTTATGGTTTGATGCAAGCTTATGATCAAATAGGACAATTGCATTTAGAAAAAAAAGAAGATGCAAAAGCATTAGCAGCTTTTCAAAAAGGATTGGAACTAGCGCAACAACTCAAATATCAAGAAACATACTTTACTCAAAAAATTGACACCTTATTAAAGAGTAATTCGTGATTTAAGAGGATGTTGAGAAAATCATAAACATTACTCGAAATCCTCTCTCTAAATCTATAGATAATCGGGGGTTTGAGTTTCAATGATTAATACACTTTATGCAATACCTCTAAAACATCCTCTCACAAATCATGAATTTGACTAGCGTTAATAATCTGCTCAACTGTAATATTTAATTCTGAGAAAAAGTAGTAAAAATAATATTATCTTTTTTGTAAATGCTTTGACTTGATATTTAGCTTGAAGCAATTTCTAAACAAAAACAGTAAGAAATACTGCCCGGCTAAGAATTTTTGTAGATTGGGTTAAGCGACAGCGTAACTCAACAAAAGTCCGTAAATTTTGGGTTTCCTAGCACCAACCCAACCTTGTATCTTAGAGAAAGTAGTAGACCGTCCAACCTGGGTCAAAAAAGACCGTTAAGTAGCAAGGGTCACTACAACAATCTCCATGACAGAACTCGAACAGTCGCCTGGGGTAAAAACTATGAATAAAGACATAGACAATATAGCCCGTATCGTGCAAGGAAGAGAGAAATCAAGGAGATGAATAAAAAAGAGTAAAAGAATTAGTTGAAAGTTGAGAGTTGAAAATGGAAAAAATCTCTCAGTGGGTAGGTATCGACGTAAGTAAAGCAACACTAGATGTTTACATCCGTCCAATAGATAAAGCATTTAAAGTTGCTAATTCTGAAATAGAAATAGCTAATTTAGTGCAACAACTTAAAATATATGATGTAAACCTCATCGTATTAGAAGCAACAGGAGGGCTAGAAACAGAATTAATAATTCAATTACAAGCTGCACTTTTGCCAGTGGCATTAATCAATCCACGTCAAGGACGAGATTTTGCGAAAGCTACAGGTAAGTTAGCAAAAACTGACGCAATTGATGCACAGATTTTGGCACATTTCGGTGAAGCAATCAAACCACAAGTGTTAGCAATTGAAAGCGAAATAGCACGTCAATTAGGTGAATTAATTAGTCGCAGAAGACAATTAGTTGAGATGTCTACTGCCGAGAAAAATCGTCGTGACCGCCCTTGTGGTAAAGCTTTGGCAGATATTGAGGCACATATTGATTATCTGGAGCAACGTCTTCAACAACTCAATCAAGAAATTGAAACATTGACTCAAAATAATCCAGGGTTAGCGCATCTCAAACCCTATTGATAGAGGAATTAAAGTAGAGGAGAATAATTTGCTATGGATGCTGCTAACACAGAAACCATGTACTGATCATTCATAGCAGTTCGCCTTGATTTTTGTCGAATACTGCGACGAAAAGTTGGTTCTCGGTCTAAGGCATTGAGGGCAATGCGACGTAGTGGTGAATTAATCCGCACCTTAACTGGACACTTAAAGGCAGTTTTATCTGTTGCTATCCACCCAAATGGTAATACTCTCGCTAGTAGCAGCAAAGATGGAATTATCAAACTTTGGAATCTACAAACTGGGGAATTATTAGAAACTTTTTCTGGTTTTAGTCCTTTAATTTTTAGTTCAGATGGTGACATTCTGATTAGTGGTGGTAAAAGTGGGACAATCAAAATCTGGGAACAAGTCCAAACCACTAAAAATTTATCTATAATTGGGGAATGGTGGGAAATATTAGGTGTAAATACAAACACCCATCCTGACGATGTAAAACTTGCCTACCGTCGATTAGCAAGATTGTATCATCCTGATATTAATAATTCAGAAAGTGCTAAAGCTGCAATGCAAGCTGTGAATCAGGCTTATCATAATTTTCAGACGTTAGTGAATGTTGAAAAATAAACCTAATTTTAATACATAAATTTGTGTAATAGGTTACAGAATGTTTCTCCTGTAGAGACGTTTTATAAAACGTCCTTAAAGGGTGTTGATGTAGCGGGAGTTAGTAAGATTACAAAAATTAGTTTATTTTGGCTTTGATAGCCTCTAGTAAGCTGTGAGAGCGTTAAAAAAAAGCCGTTATAAAGCCTTACTCATGTATACATGGTTTTGTTCGGATTATCTACCATAAGCTACTAATTGGATAAATTATCGGTCATTAGGATACAATGAACAATCCTTGATCAAAATTGATATCCTAAATTTTTAAGCATCCATATTGCATATTGCGAAAAAACGTTATAAATTGTTAACTTATAGGGGAATAATTTAATTTGCAGTTTCAAACAGTCAATTCTAGTCAAGTAAATATACTGCAAGGGGTTTAAACTTCACATAAACCTTAAACAGCAATAGGGATATATTTTTGTTGAGTAAAGCGAAGTCCTGAACCTTAAAATGGGGCAATGCAGAGTCTAAAAATGTATCTTTCTATAATTGTTTTGAGGGTAATTTTCATTGATTGATGTGAATAAACCGATTAGTAAAATTCACCGAAAGATTTTTAATAAAAAGCAAATTAACAATAAATTGATTTGCTAATATTCAGCAGTTGGAACTGTTCTCGTTGGAGTATTGCTTTCCAGGATTTATATTTGCTCTTCAAAAAATCAGTCGTGTAATGCTGAAAATAGCAAATATAAATAATAAATACAGGTGCATCTACTACAAAATTACTATCTAAATGGAGTTATTCTGGCGATGCAAGTGAATGAATTAAACACAACTGACAATATAGAAAATGAGGCATGGCAAGCCCTAGAGAATTCAATTCTCTATTATCAAGGTCGTCCTATTGGGACTTTAGCTGCTTATGATCCGTCTGTTGAAGCGTTAAATTATGACCAATGCTTTGTCAGGGATTTTGTTTCTTCTGCCTTAATTTTTTTGATTAAAGGTAGAACAGATATTGTCAGAAATTTCCTAGAAGAAACCTTAAAGTTACAGCCTAAAGAAAGAGCATTAGACGCATATAAACCTGGTCGAGGTTTGATACCAGCGAGCTTCAAAGTTATCTCTATCAATGGAGAAGAACATCTAGAAGCTGATTTTGGAGAACACGCGATCGCTAGAGTCACACCTGTAGATTCTTGTTTGTGGTGGCTAATTTTACTGCGTGCTTACGTAGTCGCTACAAATGACTATGCTCTGGCTTATCGACCTGAATTCCAAACAGGTATCAAGCTAATCATGGAAATCTGTCTGGCTAATCGTTTTGATATGTATCCAACGCTGTTAGTTCCAGATGGAGCTTGCATGATTGACCGGCGCATGGGTATCTATGGTCATCCGCTAGAAATTCAAGTGCTATTTTTTGCTGCATTGCGTGTAGCTCGTGAGCTACTAATTTGTAAAGGTAATCAAGATATCGTCGCTGCAATTGATAACCGCTTACCTTTGCTATGTGGTCATATTCGTCAGCATTATTGGATAGATATTAATCGTCTCAATGCAATTTATCGCTTCAAAAGTGAAGAATATGGCAAAGCAGCGGTGAATCTATTTAACATCTATGTAGATTCGCTACCTTATTATGAATTAGATAAATGGCTACCTAAAAAAGGTGGTTATTTTGCCGGTAATGTTGGCCCATCCCAGTTAGATACTCGCTTCTTTACACTGGGAAATTTAATGGCGATTATTTGTGATCTTTCAACTGAAGAACAATCTCAATCAATTATGGCTCTGATTGAAAAAAGATGGGATGATTTAGTGGGAGATATGCCCATGAAAATCTGTTTCCCGGCTTTAGAACATGAAGAGTATAGAGTTGTCACAGGATGTGATCCTAAAAATATACCTTGGTCTTATCATAATGCCGGAAGTTGGCCAGTTTTAATGTGGATGTTAGCCGCAGCATCAATGAAAACCAATAAAACTGGTTTAGCAAGAAAAGCAATGGAAATTGCCAAAGCGCGTTTGAGTGAAGATGAATGGCCAGAATATTACGATGGTAAGAAAGGGCGATTAATTGGTAAACAAGCCCGCAAACATCAAACCTGGACAATTGCTGGGTATTTATTGGCTAAAGAACTAATGGATAATCCTCAGTTTTTACCATTAGTTAGTTTTGATAAACTACCCCCAGAATCAATTTCTAGAGCCTGTGAATTTGAAGTTGGCAATATCGACCCTTATCTGTCTATGTAATGAGATAACTGTCCACAATGAACAATATTTTTCAAGCCCCTATGTCATTATATGGGGCTTTTTTCTCTTTTATAAATTGCTTTCAGCTCATAGTGTAAAGAAGATATCATATAGAAAAAGAAGAGAAATAAAAGACTCAGGTTCTATTGTAATAATGGAATATTGCCATGTATCGTGTATGTCCAAGATTAAGTGGCTATATATCCATTATTAAACCCAGAAAGCATTGCAGCACAGGCGATACATTTGCTAGATTCCAGTTCAGAATATTAATTACTGCACAATTCCCATAAAAATGGAGTATTTACGGCAATGACAAAAGAGGAAATGTCAAGAATTAATTATGTTGAAAAACAGGCATGGGAATTACTAGAAAATTCTATTATTTACTATCAAGGTCGTCCCATAGGAACTGTAGCTGTTTGTGATAAGTCACAACCAGAATTTAATTTTGATCATTGCTATGTTAGGGATTTTGTATCTTCAGCTTTAGTTTTTCTTATCAAAGGTAAGTATGATATTGTACGTAATTTTCTAGAAGAAACCTTGAAATTACAACCTAATAAAAACGACTTTAATGCTTATACCCCTAGTCAGGGTTTTATCCCAGCTAGTTTTAAAGTTGTATCAATAAATGGAGAAGAAACTTTAGAAGCAGATTTTGGTGAACAAGCTATAGCTAGGGTTACACCTGTTGATTCTTGTTTATGGTGGATTATTATCTTACACGCTTATGTCAAAGCTACAAAAGATATAAAATTTGCTTTGCAACCGCAATTTCAGCAAGGCATAATGTTGATTATGGAACTTTGTTTAGCTACTCGGTTTGATATGAACCCAACGCTATTAGTTCCCGACGGGTCGTGTATGATTTATCGCCGTTTAGGTATTTTCGGCTATCCTTTAGAAATTCAATCTCTCTTTTATGCTGCTTTATGTGCAGCGCGTAAACTGTTAGTTTGTGCTGGTGATGAAGAGATTATTGTAGGCATTGATAATCGTTTACCTTTATTAAGAGATCATATTCGGCATCATTATTGGATAGACATGAAACGCCTGAATGTTATCTATCGTTTTAAGGGTGAAGAATATGGGCAAACAGCAATCAATCAATTCAATATTTATGCGGATTCAATTCCCTATGCTGATTTATGTGTATGGTTGCCAAATCATGGTGGTTATTTAGCAGGGAATGTTGGACCTTCTCAGTTAGATACTCGATTTTTTGCTTTGGGAAATATGATGGCTATCATTAGTTCTTTAACTACTGAACGTCAGTCTCAAGCCATTATGAATTTGATTGAAGAACGATGGGATGATTTAGTGGGAGAAATGCCCATGAAAATCTGTTTTCCGGCTTTAGAGAATGAGGAATATAGAATTTTTACAGGCTGCGATCCTAAAAATATGCCTTGGTCATATCATAATGGTGGTAGCTGGCCTGTTTTGTTATGGTGTTTAATTGCGGCTGCTCAAAAAACAGGTAAAACTGATATTAGTAAACGTGTTTTAGAAATAGCAGCAGCACGTTTAAGTGAAGATGAATGGCCTGAATATTATGATGGTACAAGTGGTTTATTAATTGGTAAAGAAGCACGGAGATATCAAACTTGGACAATTAGTGGCTTTTTATTAGCCAATGAATTAATGCGAAATCCTATATATTTAGAATTAATTAGTTTTGAGGAGTTTGATGCTGGAAATACTTCTCAGGTTTGTGATTTATAGTGAAGGTTTTTTGATCTGGAGATTTTGCTGAATCAGGACTTATGCAACTGTCCTATTAGTAAGATGCGTCAGATGTCAAAAATCTGTTGATAATCATAATTTATCGGTCTGACGCACCCTACAAGAGATATTAAGTACTCAAACACTTAAAACAGATCAACTTTGGAGCAGATACACACGAAGATATAAGTTAGTGTAAAATAAGGTAAGAACCTGAAGATTAACAAGGTGGTGATTATTATGTCTTTTTTACTAAAAGATATGATGTTAATAGAAGCTAATGAAAATGACATCAAGGAACAAGAAGAAAATTTACAAGAGATTGCCAAACAGCTAGAAGAAATTTGTATAACTCAAAATGCTGCAATTCCAAAAGAAGATTTTAGAAAAGTTTTTTCTAAAATAGAACTTGCGTTGAGGAAATTAGAAGATGCCACAACTAACAAACTATATTTAAAAAGTAATGCTAAAATATATGAATTTATTTACAAAAATGTAAAATCTTTAAAACAAAAATATAGTGATTTTTTTACAAATCAATTAATAGAAAATTTTGCAGCAGTAGAAGTATACTTTGGGTGGAAGAAAGAAATATACAAAGCATCATCATTAATTTTTGAAATAGAAGAAATACGAAACAAAAATAATGAGTTACGAAAGGCTTTTGAAATACAAAATGCTTTTGAGAAAAGTTATAAGATAGTAGCTATAATACTTCAAGCTATAGAAAAATATAGTGCTGGTGCAGAAAAAGAGGAAATTGAAAGAATTCAACATTTCGCAGAAAATTATATTGCAGATTTCACACCATTAAATACCATTCCAGTTTTCAAGAAAACACTTAACGCAGCTAGAGCCATTTTATGGGAAATTGAAAGACAAAAAAATCAGCACAAAAATACTGTAGAATCGTTTTTAGGTTTCCTGAAAACATCTCCAGAATGGGTAGGAGATGATTTTGAAGAATGCTTAGAATATGTAAATGAAGTGCGGAGAGAGTGAGGTTAGGGTGTATCTGCTAGACACGAATCATTGTAGTTTTATTATTATCCAAAAAGACTTAACCTGTATAACAAAGTTAACCTCACTACCAAAAGGAACTGAAATATTTATTAATGCCATTATATATGGTGAATTGATATTAATGGCGGAGAAGTCAAACAAAAGAGAAGAAAATTTAGAAATAGTTAATCGGTTTACTCAAAGCTTAACCAAGATATATCCCATAGATGAAGAAACATCTAGAGTTTATGGTCAGTTCCATGCAGAAATAATTAACACATTTGCACCTCAAGAGAAAGAAAAAAGAAGAAAATTTAAAATCAAAGATGCGGGAATACATCCCAATGATTTATGGATAGCTTGTACAGCAATACAACACGATTTAACTATTATTTCTCAAGATAGTGATTTTCAGCAGATGAGTAAAGTAAAACCTCTAAAGTTAGAGTGTTGGAAATCTCAAATATAGCGGTTCTCGGTTGAGTGAGATATAAGAACCCCACCCCCAACCCCCTCCCCGCAAGCGATGAGGGGGCTATAATGTATTTCATTCACGTGCATGATGTAATCATTGCTTTAAACTAAAACTCTTGTATGACAAGGGTTACATCGTTTCATGTAGGGAAAGTGACAGAAGAGGGATAGTTTCAGAAGTAAAAACTGAAATCATATAGCAGATGTTCTTTCTTTAATTGTAAATGTGTTGGGTTGCACTTTGTTTAACCCAACCTACGATTGATTTTGAATTGTTTACACCGCTACTCCTTCCAATTGTTCATCAGTCAAATCATACAATTTCCGCAGTTTATCCAACTTGTCTTGATCAGCTTGCCACAAACTGCGTCCTGATGCTTCTAACATTCTCCCCACGATATTTCTAAAAGCTTCAGGATTTGCTTTGCGTAATTTTTCTGCCATTTCTGCATCTAAAGCATAGGTTTCTGCGGCTTGGTCATAAACCCAATCATCTCGAAAATCAGCAGTACCACCCCAACCGATTAAAGCTGTCATGCGTTGAGAGATTTCAAAAGCACCACCAGAACCTTGATTAGCCATTGCGTCAGCCCATTTGGGGTTTAGCAACTTGGTTCTGTATTCCATTCGCAACAAATCATCTAAATTGCGGGGTGTGGTGTCTTTAGAGAAACTTTCTACAAAACTAGCAGTTACCTTTTTCCCGCTTTGTTTTTCTGCGGCTTTTTTCAAACCGCCTGTATTCGCATAGTATTCCTGAATATCAGTTAAACCATATTCTACCGAATCTATTTCTTGAACAATGCGATCGCTCGTTTTTAATAAAGTCTGCAATACTTCCGGCCTAGCTTGTCCCTTATCCTGTCTCCCATAGCTAAACACATTGCGGCTTTCCCAAGTATCCCCCAACTCTTCCCCAGACTCCCAATTACCATCGACAACTCTATCATTAACCAACGAACCAAAATCACCAGATGGATTAGAAAACAACCTCGCCGAAGAATTTTCTACACCTTGCGCTTTTAAAGCCAAAGCGTGTTTTCTAATAAAATTCATTTCCTCCGGTTCATTAGCATCAGCAGCACGTTGAAATAAATCATCCAACAACTCAATAATATTCACAAAACTATCTCGAAAAATACCTGATAGATTTGCTAACACATCAATACGTGGATGACCAACTTGATCAAGAGGTTTCAAATCATATCTAACTATTCTTCCCGTTCCTTCCTTCACAGGTTCAGCACCCACCAATTCCAACAAAATTCCTAAAGATTCACCCTTGGTCTTAATCGCATCCAAACCCCATAACAAAACTGCCACAGTTTCAGGATAATTCTGATTATCATTTGAATGTTGAGAAATAATTTTCTTGGCAATTTCTCTACCCCGTTCAAAAGCAGCAGGAGAAGGCATTCTATAAGGATCTAAAGCATGAATATTTCTACCCGTAGGTAAAACACCAGCACCATCCCTTAACAAATCACCACCAGGTGCAGGAGGAATAAACTCACCATTCAAACCACGCAAAAGATTCGTTAACTCATCAGTAGATTGATTTAATAACCTTGTAATTTCCTTTTTTTCTTCTTCTCTTTCTTCTTCCTCTCTTCCTTCGCGCTCTTCTCTTCGAGACACTTCGTGAACGCGCCTACCCTGCGGGAACTGCTTCGCAGAACGCGGTTCAATATCTTCCCCAAAATAAGCATCCAAATAACCAGCTAACTCCTCCTGATTTGGTGCTTCACCTAGAGTATGTAAACCAGAAGAAAAAAGACGGTTTTCGAGAACTTGCAGATACTCATACAACTTCACCAAATAATGGTCAAAAGCATGATTACTAAACATCCTCACATTTTCCGGTGTAAACGGAATACCCAACTTTTTCGCATCATCAAAAGGACAATCTACCTCCAAACCAGTATCAACAATCTTCTTACAAATCCCTTCTTTTAACAGATAATTTTTTTCTGTATCCTCTCGATATTCAGCAATTAAATCTCGTAAATTTACTAATTCCTTATATAAACCAGCGCGTCCATAAGGTGGGACATTGTGAGAAATTAATAAACCATAACCGCGACGTTTAGCTAAAATTGATTCTGAAGGATTATTAGCAGCATAGATATATAGATTTGGCAGATTTCCTAAGAGAATATCAGACCAAGAATAACCAGTGTTACCTAAAGGAGAACCGGGCAACCATTCCACAGTTCCATGCATTCCAAAATGAACAACTGCATCAGCTTGAAAATCATTTTGTAACCATTTATAATAAGCTGCATATTGGGGATGGGGCGTTAAATCTCTTTCAAACATTAACCGCATTGGGTCGCCTTGAATTCCTAACGGTGGTTGTACACCTATCCACACATTTCCTAATTGTACACCACCAATATTAAACTCATCTCCATAGGTTTTAATGCCGCTACCTGTGAGATATTTCCATTGTTTTTCAATTCTGGATGTTTGGAGATATCCTAACCATTTTTCTAATGTTCGTGCATTGACAGTAGAACCCCCACTAACCCCTCCGTAAGCCAGAGGGGAAATACCTTTCTCCCTGTTAACAATAGGATTAATTTCATCTGCTTCTTTAATTTGGCGAATTAATTCTTCCCCATCATCAGGAATATCACCAACTGTATAACCTTGTTCTTGAAGTGCATGAAGTAATTTAATCAAACTGCGAGGAACATTTAATAATGCAGCAGTTCCCACTGCACCATAACCAGGGGGAAACCCATATAAAATAATTGCTATTTTACGTTCTGAGATAGGTTTTTGTCGCAATGAAACCCAGCTTTTGACTCTATTAATTAAACGCTGAACTCGTTCGGGAACTAAATAAATTTTTTCACCTACTAAACCACCCAGTGGAATAGTATCAATTGCCCCATCTAATTCTGGTAAAGCATATAAAACCACACTTTGTAAACCACCTACACCTTGACGTACCCAAGAATAAATATCTTGAATTAATAAAGGTGCAGCGACAATATAAGGAACATTTTTAGCTGTGAGAATGCGTTTAGCAACTTCTACCTGTCTTCCGGCTTCCATTGAACCAGCGGGGCCACCAACTAGGGGAAATCCGATAGTAGAAACTACAGCATCTACTTTCACGGCTTCTGGGGAAAGGGAAGGGGTTTCAATGTTACCGAGTTGACGTTGTTGAGTTTCGTAGTCGGTTGTCATCCAATCACGGACGACTACGTGTCCTTCTACACCGTTGATAAAAATTGGTAAAGGTGTTAAACCCGCTTCTTCAAATTTACGAATGAGTTGGGGAATATAGGGTAATTTGGTAATAACGTGCTTTCGGTAAAGTAAAATACCAATGATTGGGGACTGGGTAATTTTATTCCTTTCTTTCTCCTGACTCCTTCTTTGATACCATTCTAAGTATGCTTTGGGTGATGTAAAAAACCCTTGATAATCAGGATGTAATAACCCCATGTTGGGGGTTTCGATGGGTGGGGGGATGTCACCGACTCTTAAATCTAAGTATCTTTCCGCGAGTGTCAAAAATAGAGAAGCGACGTTTTCTGAACCACCTGCATTCCAGTAACCGTAGATAATTAACCAGTTGCGTAAGTCTTGGACTTTTTGGACGGGAACGAATTTGAGGAGTTTGGGACCGATTTTGAGGAAGCTAATATAACCTGCGAGTTTATCTTCTTCTTTACCATTGCTGAATTTGTCAAGGATGAATTTAACGGGTTTTGGCATTCCTTTAGGTTGATCACCGATCGCAAATGCTCCTATTTTTGTTAAACTCATCAACTCTAGTGCTGACTCGAAAATAAGCCGGATAGGGATGTTAGCGATCTGTTCCCGTAACCATAAAACTTCGTCATAGTCAAAGATTAAGCTACCGAAAAACACATCTGCACCTTGGAGTGCGGCTTTTATTTCGTCGCGCTTAGTGATAATATCGCGATCGCTAAACACCCGAATATCCAACTCTTTGACCCGCGAATTCGCCAAAACAGCTGCATCTCGGTACAAGTCAGCGTTAAATGATTCAAACCCTGCAATCAAGACGATGCGTTTCATGCCTTAAGTTATTAAATCTTTCTTTGCTTTTATCTTAAACATTGTTGCAGGTTCATGGTGGGAATATCTACCTATCATGCTTAGATTTCAGCCTTTTTGCTGATAGCCATTAGCTGACGGAACTGATGCTGACATCTCAGTTATATTATGATTGCCTAAATCTCTAGTTACTACTAATTTGGTTAAATTATGATGTGGCAGATTGTAGGTAAATGAAGTATGAAATTTAAACCAAAAACCAAGTATCAAAAGGGTTTTACTCCTGACTCCTGACTCCTGACTTCTGACTCCTGCTGTATGTGATATCATAAATCTGTGTTTTTTGACTACAAAAAATCCCAAACAAGCAAATTTTCTTCTTTAGATATTTTGAAAGCAAGTTGAGGATACACCTATGAAATTTGGCATTGATATCGGGCATAATTGTCCTCCAGATACTGGAGCTAGAGGCATTAAAGTTGAAGATAATTTAACTGTAGAGATAGGTAATAAAGTTATAGCTAAGTTAAAAAGTCTAGGACATGAAGTAATACCCTGTAAACCCGCTAGTGCTAGTACAGTAGGTCAATCTCTTGGCAGACGTTGTGATACAGCTAATAGGAACAAAGTCGATATTTTTGTTTCTATTCATTTTAATGCCTTTAATGGACAAGCTAATGGCACAGAAATATTTGCCCAAAGCGATGCTGGCAGAAAAATTGCCAAACCAGTATTAGATGAAATCATCAAGTTAGGCTTTTTTAATCGCGGTGTCAAGAATGGTTCTCATTTGTATGTGATTAGAAATACAAATATGCCAGGAATTCTAATTGAATGTTGCTTTATTGATTCAGCAAAAGATATGCAACTATATGATGGCGAAGCAATGGCTAGTGCGATCGTCAAAGGCTTAACTGGTAAAGTTGCATCTGCTCCTGTGAACGCCGTCCCAGATGCGTCAGGGAACAAAGATACTAGTATTTTGAGGTTACAAAAAACCTTAAATCAACTCAAAATCACCGATAAAAATGGTAAAACTTTAGACGAAGATGGCATCACGGGACCAGCAACAACCTCTGCTGTTGAAAAGTTTCAAAAACTTGTAGGAATTCTCCCAACGGGAATGGCAACAAGTAGTACCACTTGGACTGCATTGAACGAGATATTAGCCAAGCGAGTTGTCCAAGGAACCCATACTAGTGGTGTGGTAATTAGATACTTGCAATTTCGTGTAGGTGCTACTCCTGATGGGATCTACGGCCCACAAACAGAAGGGGCAATTAAGAAATTTCAACAGCAGAATGGTTTAACTGCTGATGGAATTGTCGGGGCAATGACTTGGCAAAAATTGATTGGTTAGTATCAACTTTTCCCCTAAAAGTAGGGTGCATTAGGCTTCCTTAACACACCAATCATCAATTGCAAACAATTGGTGTGTTTAAAACTCCAACTTCTTAAATCAGATTTTTAACTCATCTTTGGGGTTGCGGACTATGGTAAAGCGATCGCACTTAATACTAATATGAAGTTATATAGAATCAGATATCAAGAATAATTGACCGCAGATAAACGCCGATAAACACAGATAGAGATGCATAATTCAATTGATATCATTATTCTGTGCAGCCTCACATGAAATTGGTTTACCTTCTATCTGCTGTATTTAGGCACACTATAAATTAATCTTTTTTTTCCTTTTCCTCATTATCTGAAACTGTAGGTTGTAGTACCGCTAAATGTAAATTATATCTAGTATCTGCTTGCAAATAACGTTGTTGTAGTGGTTGCCATTCTTGCCATAATTGATAACGATTTGCGGCTAATAACGTCGTTAGCCCTCGTAATTCAGTGTCAAGTTCTGATTTGAAGATATTCTCTAACCACTCATGTAAAACCATATTATCTTGGATCATTCCCAAGATTTCTTGGATATTTTTGACATTATTAATCTGTGCGGCAAAAGACTCACCATATAATTCAGTAAATAACTCCATTTGGTAACGGAGACGTTTGGCTTGTTTCCGCAAACTATGCAGGGTTTCACCTTCTATTTTGAGATGTTCTTCTAATTGGCTTGGTGTCCATTTTGTTTGCACTACTATTTCTGATTCAACAATTTTAGTACCAATTAGCCATCCTGGATGTAAGCAAAATTCACTAACTTCTGGTGAGAGTAAATCTGGTAATACGTGATGAATGGGTACAGATGAGAAAGTTTGATAACTGGGATTTTTTAACCAATCTTCACATTGATTTTTAAAAGATTTATAAGCTTCATCTTTAAATGTTTTCTGAACATGAGAAAATGCAGTTTCCCGTTGTTTATGTAATGTAGTAAGTGCTGTTTGTAGAAATTCTTGTTCTTTTTCAACTAAATGGGGTTTGTAATTCTTTTCCAGAATTTCTTCAAGTACATCTAAATCTCTAAGACTACCTAAAATTCGGGCAAGTTTACCGATATTTTTATCACTGACTGATTTTGGTAAATTTAAATATCTCTCAAATCTACTAACGGCCGTGCGTAGACGACGCATTCCTACGCGCATTTGGTGTACTGCTTCTGGATCTTCGTCTTTTTTGACTGATTTTTCCCATTTTATAGTTTTCTTAAAGTGTTTTTCAATTGCTTGATATGCACAGTCTCCTAGAGTTTTGATTGTTGTGGTTGTGGCTAAAGTCATAATTGATAACAATTAACTATTTAACAGGTTTTTGCATGATAGCACTAGTCAAAAATTAACATCTATCCTTTTATATATTTTTTTAACAACAATTGAGACTTAATAATATTTGGTATTTTGCATTTTGAGATACTTGATAATTTAAGATAGATGTGCATGATTTGCTAACTATCACTTGTGTATTTAAATAAAAATTAAGTGAAGTAACATCAGGTGGACTGAGCAGTTTTTAGAGATTAGTTGAGATAGCCTGTACTGGACAAGTTGGAATACACTGTTCACAGACAATGCAGCGCGATCGCGTGAAGGTGAGTTTATAAGTCGCTGGATTGAGGGAGAGGGCTTCAGTCGGACACACCCCAGTACACAAACCACAGTCAACGCATACATCTTCGTCAATCACAATTTCCCCTAAATTATGGGAAACACTGATGTGTTGCGATCGCATCCACTCAATCGCTGCATCCAACTGATCAATATCCCCAGATAGTTCCACCACCAATTTACCAATTTGATTGGGGGCAACTTGAGCGCGGATAATATTAGCAGCAACGTTGAAATCTTTTGCGAGTCGGTAAGTGACAGGCATTTGAATGGCACGTTTAGGAAAGGTGAGGGTAACTCGTTTTTTCATAAATAGGTAAAATGAAAATGCTTAATAAGTTTTAATAAATAAGTTATGAGTACAGATGCACCTGTGAATTCTCCCATCAAGCCTGAATCTACCTTTGGCAGACGTGTGAGAAACTTCCTCATTGTCATTGTAGCGATCGCACTAAGTTTAGCGCTATTTTTAGGACTCCGAACCCAGACAGACTCAGTTTCCCTCACCCAATTAGATCAAGACTCTACACCCTTAGAAGTAGCTCTCACCAATAATCAACCCACTTTAGTAGAATTCTATGCTGATTGGTGTACCGTCTGCCAAAAAATGGCTCCAGATATGGCCTTATTAAAACAACAGTATGCAGACAAGCTCAATTTTGTCATGTTGAACGTAGATAATACCAAATGGCTGCCAGAAATGCTCAAATATCGCGTAGATGGCATTCCCCATTTTGTGTTTTTGGGCAAGCAAGGAGAAGGTGTAGCCGAAGCAATTGGTGATATACCCCGTTCCATCATGTCCAGTAACTTAGAAGCCTTAATAAGTGGTTCTGCCCTTCCTTATGCCCAAGCCAGCGGCCAAACTTCCAAATTCTCAGCCCCAATATCAGCTGATGGTAATCAAGATGATCCTCGTAGTCATGGTAGCCAAGTTGTTAATTAAGTAAGAATTCAGGAGTCAGGAGTCAGGAGTCAGGAGTCAGGAGTCAGGAGAAAGAAGAAGGAAGAATATTTTTCTCTTCTGTTAAGAGTTCCCTGCTATATAAAACATTCTGTATCCTGAATCCTTACCATTACCTTATATATTCAGGACTTAGCATTCTGCACTCCTGAACTAAATTTTATCTTCCAAAACACCACTTTGAATCATGAGTTTTGGCCAGATTAACACAAAAAATCCCATCCAAATTAATAGAGGTATAGCAACGAGAATTGTTAACCAGATGATTTTAAATATTAACCAGCTACCGCTAATTAAAGTTATCGTTGTAAGTATTATTGACCAAGGTTGACACCACCAAGGTTTATAATTCCAAGGGTTTATAAGCTTTTGTTCAGACATTTTTATTACTAAAAAGAGTTTTTTATCAAAAAAAGGTAAAATGCAAGGAGTAGAAATAAGAGGAAAACGATTTGTAGTAGTAAGTTAGTCCACTACAACCGGAGAACTTTTATCATCGTCCATCAGGATTCCATTTATCTAATGCTATATATTGGTTCTGCACCAAATCTAAAGGCTCAATGACACCACTAGAACTGGACACACGAAACCAATAAACTGGACTAGTAGTTTTGTCTGAATGATTTTCAAACACGCTAACTACATAAAAAGGCGTATCGGCAGTAGGAGAACTTTCAACAACTGCGGCAAGTCTGATACTCCCCCTAGAAAGTGCTGCAATTTCTCGTCCTTTGCGTTGCACTTGTGGTAGATTCCAGACTAAATTAAAAGCTTTTTTTTCGTCTATCGTTTTGGTAACTTGAGAACTTTTCACCGCAGTCGTTTTGTTTGATTTGTTTGGAGATGTTAAGTAAGATAATCTCTGGTAAGTATTGATTTCCTGACTATAACCAATGTTTTCAATGGTTGAATATGCACCTAGCACTCCTGTAACTAATAACGCCATTAGAGGGTAATGAGTCAATTGTTTCTTGGTGTTACCCCTAAGCATAATGATGCACCTCCGTAATAAAGTAATATTGATCCCCATATAACTAAGATACCAGGGGTTAGACCCCCTATGTCTAGTCTTGACAAAAGTGTAGATGTTGCTGTAGGTGGTTTGAATTGGGGATAGACAATAGCGATCCCCATTCCATATTACACCCAAGGCTGGCAATGCAGAAACAACAGGATGCGATCGCTAATTTAACCTTTGATATAGCAATTCTTTTTCAGTTGTGAACAAGACATTTCAACGTTCACACAGCGCATAGCACGGAAACTCACAGGGCGCAGAGGCAGAGAACAAATAGATGTTATGCCTATGGCTCTAAGGGATATACTAAAAACGGGTTAAAAGTGTCATTCTGAACGAAGTGAAGAATCTCCGAGATACTTCGCTGCACTACGTTACGCTCAGTATGACATAAGTCCAGATTTTACCCTTTTGCAGTATAGATATCTCATTTAGGAGCGATATATGTTAATATTGTTTCTTAGCTTTCTAGATTGTCAGAAAGTAAACGCCTAATTATTAGGTTGGTGTAATAAACTGGATATTGTAATTGTAGCCATCAGAAAAAATATGTTTTCACAGAAATTACAGGGTGTTATTTTCGCAATACTTTTAACCATAAATATTTTAATATTTCCTGAAATTACTTGGGCTTTAGGAATTGAGTCAGGTCATCTCACCTCTTGTCCAGCTTCCCCTAATTGTGTTGTTAGTCAAAATAATGCTGATGCTGAACACACCATTGAAGCAATTCCTTATCATCTAGACCATGATCAAGCTAGAGAAGCATTACTAAAAGTTCTAACGGTTGTACCCCGAACAGAAGTAATAGAACAAACAGATAATTACATTCATGCTCTTTCTAAAAGTCGTATTTTTAAATTTATTGATGATGTGGAATTTTATTTACCTGCCAATGAGCCAGTAATTCATATACGTTCAGCCTCTCGTGTGGGAGATTCTGATCTTGGAGTCAATCGCAGACGTGTGGAGCAAATTCGTCTGGCTTTGCGCGACCTCAACATTTAAAAGAAGAAGACAGGAGTTCAGGAGTTCAGGAGTATGGTTTACCATAAGCCACGCTGCGCTATCAGGATAATATTGAGAACTCCTGGCAATTTTAGCTGGCATCCGCTTTTACATAGCTATTCTTAAAAATATGGATTCAATAAATTATTGGCTGATGAAATCAGAACCAGAAGTTTACAGTATTGCTGATCTGCAACAACAGCATGAGACTATTTGGGATGGTGTACGCAATTATCAGGCTCGCAATTTTCTCCGCCAAATGCAGCTAGGAGACTTAGCTTTTTTTTATCATTCTAATACTAATCCCCCTGGGATTGTGGGGTTAATGCGTGTGGTTAAAATAGGTATTGCTGATCCCACACAGTTTGAGCCAACAAGTAAATATTATGACCCTAAATCAACTCCTGAATCCCCACGCTGGCAAACGGTAATGGTGGAATTTGTTGAGACTTTCTCTAATCCTATTTCACTATCAACACTCAAAGAGAAATTTAGCGCTGATGAACTACTTTTGGTAAGACCAGGAAATCGGTTATCGGTGATGCCTGTGTCGTCAGCAGTAGCTAAGAAAATACAGAATGTTGCATAGAAACTGCCGCAGGTATCGCTAGTTATCAATATTGTTTTGTACTCAAATTATGCTGTAGCTACGCCATTAAAGACCTACTAAAAGGGGCGCTGGGTGCAAATTTACACCCCCTTTAGTTTTCTACTGTTCCACAACTTCTCGCACCAAAGCAGCTAACTTATCAGCACTATCGGGAGATGCGATCGCTTTTGCCCTCTCTCCCATCTTCGCCAACTCTGTGGGTGACTGCAATAAATCCAAAACGCGCTTTTGTAATATCTCCGCTGTCAACTCCGACTGTTTAAAAGTCAATGCTGCACCAACATCAGTAAAAACAGCTGCATTATAAGATTGATGATCTTCAGCCGCAAAAGGATAAGGTATCAAAATTGCTGGTGTACCACATACAGCCAATTCTGTTAAACTTCCAGCCCCAGAACGACTAATAGCTAAATTTGCCCGTCGCAACAAAGCTGCCATATTGTCATAAAAAGGCAAAGATATATACTGCGGATGTTGCAGACTATCAACTTCTGGATCTTGATCGCCTGTTAAATGTACTATATAAGCGCCAGCGTCAAACCAAGCTTGAGCAGACTGGCGAACTAGTTGATTAACCGCCACTGCACCCTGACTACCGCCAAAAACGACAATTAAGGGAACACCGTCAGGAATTGGTAAGTCTAGAGTAATATCAACTCCTGCATCTAGGAATTGCGATCGCACGGGAGTACCCACACACACATTTTTGGAACGGGGTAAATATTTTGCAGCAACTTCAAATCCCACCGCCACTGCACTACACCAAGGGCCAAAAAAGCGGGTAACTTTACCGGGTAAAGCGTTAGATTCATGAAAAACCACAGGTAAACCCAAAGAACGAGCCGCAATAACCGCAGGCCCTGCAATATAACCCCCCGTGGTAAATAATCCCTGGAAATTTCCCTGTTTTAGAATGCGTCTCACCTCTAAAATTGAACCCATCAGCTTCAACAAAATTCGGAGAGAAGAAAGACCGAAACCTTGCTGAAAGCCTTCAACTGCAATCGTATTCAGAGGATATTGCCCTGGAACAAGCTGCGTTTCTAGTCGGTTGGGGACACCGAGCCATTCAATTTCATAGTTTGGCAGTTTTTGCGCCAGTGCGATCGCTGGAAACAAATGTCCACCAGTCCCACTAGCAGCTATCAGTAATCGTATTGGTGCGTTTGCCATCAAAGCTATACCATTTAGCGCCTAGCTTAACTAAGATAAAACAAATTCCTTACTTTCTCTTATCAAATCAGTAAACTCTTACTAATGACTAACATTATTGCCTTATTAATGAAACGCAACAAAACCTTTCCTGTGGGTATTTCCCTAGCTTCGTTCTTACTGACACTTGGTTTCAGTAGTACTGGGCAAATTGCTCAAGCCAATACACCAGAAACAGCACCCGCAGCACTTAAAACCCTGCTAACTCAAATTGATACAGCTTCCAATCGGGGTGATGTTAAAGGTGTAATGCAATTTTACAGCCCCAATTTCACTCATGGCGATGGATTAAACCGCCAAACAATGGAACAATCATTGAAGTCTTTTTGGAAGCGGTATCCCCAACTACGGTACAGCACACGCCTGCAATCTTGGAAAACTGAAGGCAAGAACATCATTGCAGAAACAGTCACTACCATCACCGGTCTACCTTCTACTAACAGTCAGAACCTAGCTCTCAACTCCACAATTACATCCCGTCAACGTCTTTCAGGTACAAAAATCCTGCGTCAAGACATTTTATCAGAACGTACCCAACTTACCTCTGGGCGCAAACCGCCGCAAATAGAAATGAAATTGCCAGAACAGGTAAAAGTGGGTCAGAAATATAACTTTGATGCGATCGTTCAAGAACCATTAGGAAATGATTTCCTCCTGGGAAGTGCGCTAGAAGAAACCATCCAACCAAACAAATATCTCAATCCCACAGCAGTAAATCTAGAATTACTCACTGCTGGAGGACTATTTAAAACCGGACTCGCACCATCTACCCCCGGACACCAATGGATTTCTGCTGTCATTCTCCGCAATGATGGCATGACAATGATCACCCAGCGTTTAAAAGTAGTGAAAAAGTAATTAATTTAGTCAGTGGTAATATACAGCAGAATTCAGGAATCAGGAGTAAAACCCGCTTGATCCTTGGTGTTTGGTTTAAATTTGTACTTCATTTACCTGAAATATGCTGTAACTACCACTGAAAAACCTTATAAACTAGCTTTATTTCCATCCCTTTCGCGCTCTCACACTCTGTGCCTCTGCGCCTCTGCGTGATAAAAAAATATTGAAAATGCTTTCTGTAGAAAAACAAACAGAATATAGGTTACAAATCTGCAAACTTATCTGTCGCCTCAATCAAAGCACTACGAATACCCGGTTCACTCATCGAATGTCCCGCATCAGGAACAACAATAAATTCCGCTTCTGGCCAAGCTTGATGCAATTCCCAAGCCGATACCATTGGACAAACCACATCATAACGTCCTTGCACAATCACCCCTGGAATATGACGAATACAGTCAACATTTAATAACAATTGATTGTCAGATTCAAAAAATCCACCATTCATAAAATAATGGCATTCAATCCGCGCAAAAGCCGCCGCAAATTCATCATCACCAAACTGCTGTATCAACGACGGATCTAATAACAACTTACTTGTACTCGCTTCCCAAATTGACCAAGCACGCGCAGCTTCTAGTTGAATTTGTAAATCTGGACTTGTCAAGCGTTGATAATAAGCTGTAATCATATCCCCTTGTTCAGCAGCGGGAATAGGTTTAAGGTATTCTTCCCAAGCATCAGGAAAAATATAACTAGCACCTTCTTGATAAAACCAACGCAATTCTTTTGGTCTGAGCATGAAAATACCACGCAGAATTAATCCTTTGCAACGAGAAGGATGGGTTTGACTGTAAGCTAATGACAAAGTACTCCCCCAACTCCCACCAAATACCACCCATTTTTCTATACCTAAATGTTCACGTAATTTTTCAATATCGCTGACTAAATCCCAAGTAGTATTTTCCCGCAATTCAGCATGAGGACGACTTTGACCACAACCACGTTGATCAAACATTACCAAACGCCATTTTTCTGGGTGGAAATATTGCCGATAAAATGATGGACATCCACCACCAGGACCACCGTGTAATAAAACAATTGGCTGACCTTGGGAATTACCTGATTCTTCAAAATGAATCGTGTGCAATTCAGAAACCTGTAAATTACCTTCTCGGTAAGGTTGAATGAGTGGATATAGTTCTCGCATTTTCTCAATTTTAATAAAAGTAATACTATTTTATTGATTTATTGATGACTTACATACTAAAGCTTTTTGTATTTGGCATTTTGGCAGATTTTCTGTTTGTTGCATTGTTATCCTAGATTCGCGAATGTCTTTGTGCGATAATTCCGACTTGCAGAATCCCTCGGTCTATAACCGGGGGTCTTTTTTTAGGACTCAAGCTGCGTGTCACACTCAATGCAAGATTGTAGGGTGTGTCAGACTCCAAAATTCGGTAAAAATTAACAGATTTTCGGCATCTGACGCACCTGACTAATATGCCTGATGATTTATTTGCCTAAAAAGCACCAAGATTTGGCTAATTTTAATCATTCGGTATATAAACAAGCCAAGAAACTTACTACAAAACCGCTTGAGGTAGTCCCTAAGCGGCTTTGGTAGTGCATCTATATTGATGCCCTATTTTTGGTATAGAGGGTTCGGTATAAAGTCCTAATCCCTTAATTCAAGAGAATTTTGAGCTACCAGGAAAAATTACAAAAATCCATCATTTGACGTATTGAAGATAACTAACAAACCTTTCCTTCCGATAGAGTGAATTGCTTGGTGAGCAAGATAAATTGGTATCAAGACTAGTCCACATTCCAATGTCTTTGATTCTATCCTCCAGTAACTGAACTTTGCTGGAGGTGATTTTTTAATCGGGATATGATAAGACACAAAGCTATGAAAAAGCGCCAGTGAAAGCGGATTAAAAACTGGCGCTGAGATTCCATCAGTTGTGTACATGTTATCAACTAAAGTTTAGAAGACAGAAAGATTAGCCAATTTTCTTAAAATTCAATCATCTGAAATATTAAGAATTTTTTGGCGATTCTGTCTTCAGTACCACTAATATTTTGCTGCCAGAAAAAATACGAGTTTTCCTAACAGTTTCAGTGGCTCACTAGTTTCTATTGGAATGATAGTCCAATAAGTTAATGTTAATAATTAACTTATTAGTTCTTAACAATTCAATCGGACTGTAATCTATCAATAAAATACCTGTAGCGTGCCTAATTGATGAATAAATTTATTAAGTAATGTAGATAAAATAGAACAGATTTGTTCATAAATAGTTGAGAATTTCTATATTAGGTTGTTATGAATGATTAAGTAATATTTGCTAACATATATTGGCAATTACTTCTGCTGATGGCAGATAGCTAATACAAAAATTATTTTCCGTAACCCTTATTTTTCCGTTAGCAATTCTCAATAAACAAACTTTATCGAGAACAGATGGGAAATCCCAAAGCCTTATTTAGTAAGGGTTAAACTTGATCAAGCAAGGAATCTAGGACTTGCTACACCATAGCCGCAACGGCGAGAGGCTTAAAATTATGAATTTTTGGTTCTTCACAAAAGATTTAACTGCCCCTCTCCGCGTCGGAGTGTCGGAAGCTGGCAATCTGAACTTTTCAAGATAGAGGGGTTGGGGAGAGGTTCATCGAATTCACCTAAAATAGCAAAATAACATTTGTGGCTGGGAATAATCGGCAATTAAATTCCATAATATACACAGAAGGTATTGCGTCCTAGAGCTTTCGCCCTGTAAAGTGCTTGGTCAGCTGCGGCAATCATATCTTCTTGGGCTGTCTCATCTGTAGGAATTATACTGACAATACCAATACTCAAAGTTACTAGCTCACTTGCTAAAGAACATTGGTGAGGGATGGCTATCCTGGCTATTTCTTGTTGGATCTTTTTGGTGATATAAATTGCTCCTTCTAAATCAGTATTAGGTAGTAAGATCACAAACTCTTCTCCACCATAGCGAGCTACTAAATCAGCAGGGCGGTTGCAGCTTTGTACCATTGCTTGTGCTACTTGCCGCAAACATTCATCACCTGCCTGGTGTCCATAGTAATCGTTATAATACTTAAAATAATCTATATCACCCAGCAGCAGCGCTAAGGGTAATTTTTCCCTTTTTAGTCGTAGCCATTCATGACTGAGTGAGTCATCAAAGCACCTGCGATTGGCAATTTGTGTTAATCCATCTAGATTTGCCAAGCGTAGTAATTCTTTATTTGCCTGTTTAAGAGCTTCCTCAGTCTTTTTGCGGGCAATAAATCCACTCAATTCTAGAGCAACGGCATTTACCAATTCTACAAGTTCTGAATTATAGTCTAAGAGCGATCGCTTGAAAAAGCACATCACCACAAGTACCTCTCCCTCTATGGAGATAGGTACAGCAAATGCAGTTTTTAATCCTGCATCCTGTACCAGTTCAAGCCTTAAAAATACATCTTCCCCCACTTGTAAAACATCTTCAATCCATTCCAGTTGCTGCGTTGCCCAAACTCGGCCTATAAGTTTTACTCCATAGGTAAAAGTGTAATTTAAACTTGCTTGATGAAACTGTCTTAACGCTTGATCAGAACATTTGTAGTGAGCTTGACTTAGTTGCAATGATGTACCATCTACGTTTGTGATCCAAGCCTCACCATAGTCCCAATCAATCATCCGACAAACCTCACGCAAAACATCCTCTAGAGCATGATGTAAATCGGGGGCTTGACTGACTAAATTAATTGTTGTTAGTAACAATTTAAGTTTGGCTTCAATTCGCTTGCGCTCCTGAATTTCCTTGATTAAAACCTGATTGTGTTGATAAAGTTCCTGTCCTTGTCTAACAATAGTGAGTTGATGATGAACTCTAATTAATACTTCTTCTGCTTGAAAAGGTTTGGTAATGTAGTCAACACCTCCCATTTCAAACCCTTTCACTTTATCGGCAGCATTATTCAGGGCGCTTAAGAAAATGATGGGAATATGACGAGTTTCATGGTTTTTTTTCAGCATTGAGCAGACTTTATAGCCATCAAGGTTTGGCATCTTGATATCCAACAGAATGAGATCTGGTGCGTCAACTTTCACTGTATCTAAGGCAACTTCTCCACTGATTGCTTTTCTAACTTTGTACCCCTCCTTGCTAAGGATTACAGATAATGTACGCAAGTTGTCTGGATGATCATCAACTACCAGTAAATTAGCTCTGTACTCTAATGCTGCTGTTTTCACTAACAAAATTGAGGTTGAATTTTTGAGACTGTAACCGAATTCACCTTGAATCTGGTAAGACATTTATTCACAAAGCTTGGCATTTTTAAGAAAAAGTTTTCCTTAGATTACTCTAAATATTCCTTTATAAATGGCGAAAAACTTGATATCAAGTTGCTAATAAGATCATTGCTCACTAGTGATGCTTTATTATGCACGTTACATTAGAAATAGCTCATAATACAATCTCAACTTTATCTAAACTTTGCACTGACTTTTATTTTTATCTTAATTAATGCATTGGCAGCTATTCATACCAATATGAAAATTGTTTTTAATGCTAGGGGTTTTATCCAGGCAATAAGGCAAAAGGAAGTGTAATAAGAAAATTACCATGCTTTCCTGAGAAAGACATGGTAATATTTAATAACTTATTCTATGAGGTATATACTAGGGTCAGCCTATTGAAGAGCAGCCCTTAGTTCTCTCAGCACTCTACCAGCTTCTTGAAAATTTTCATCTTGCGAAAGCTTCTTAAGAGTCTCAACATTACTTTCACGAACAATCTGGTTGTAGGCACTAATAGCAGCATTCAACTGATTGATATCCACATTCGCTGTATTAATATCTACATTATTTGTTGGATCTACCTGGGCAATCACAGAAACATTCTTTAAAGATTTAGTACTTGCTACTGGCTGTCCTGGGGTTAATTGCCCAACAGGAAGCCCAGGAACAGAGGCTATGCGAGAGAAGCAGAGACGAAATAGGTTTTTTACTAATTCTTGCACTGTCGATGATGAAGCACCTAAATTGACAAATTGGGTGTTCACTGTCGTAGCTGCATTTTCAGCACCTTCTCTGCCTACGATGAGAATGATAATGAGGCTATTTCTCCTAAAACTGTTAATGATATTGACAGCAGTTAAATTCAACTTATCTTGAATTCTGGGTGAGGGATTAATGATCCCATCATTACCCACAGACACACCATCACCTGCTTGTGTTCCTGGATTATCAAAACCGAAACTATCACCAGTCACACCCGATGAATCTGGACTAGTTCCTGGAACAACAAATTGACCAGCATTGGTTCTGAGAGGGGAAAGTACTAGAGAACTCAATAACATCAATACTAGTCCGACTTTGAGGGTCAATTTTTGCTTACTCATGCTTTTGCCTTAAATTTCAGCAGTGAAAAAATTTGGATGATTAGAACTGGAAAATATACCCTGCACTCAGACTAAAGCCAACACCATTATTCAAATTATCAGTTACGTCGGTGAAAATGGTGTTAACAACTATGGGAGTATTCTTCAAAGGAACAAAAGAAGCTCCCAGGTTGAGACTGTTTCCAGTCCAACTGCTGACCAGAGATGCTGCTGGTGCAACTCTTAAACCTAAACTACCAAAAACATTCACTGCATTCTCATTGGCTTGACGCGCACCTTTAGACGCAAAGCTACCAGAACCAAGACCAACAGAAACAGTTACTAGATTAAATGATTTGGTAACTACTCCGTAGATGGTCTCTTTTGCTTGGTTTGCTTCTCCCCATTTGACTGGGTTTGACCAACCAACAGCTACGGCTGTACCATCTTGTAAATATTTATGCAGTTTAAAACCAACTGTTCCACTATCACCAAAGTCGCCGAAGTTCTCTTCTTGACCACCTACACTAATAATATTAGTGGCAACTTCTAGACCCACAGATTTTACTGCATCTCCTAAACCGAAACCAAGAGACAGAGAACCGTCAACATCGCCGTCTTCTAGGGGGAAGAATGCTCCACCACCAATGAATGCTTGACCAAAACTTGCACCATAAGCGGTAGGTGTACCAGCACTTGATGAAGGTGCTGCGGTTAATCGACGTTTACCTGTTGATCCCACAATGGGTTCGATTAACAACTGTTGGCGCAATTCATTGCTTTCACCAAAAGTATCGCCGACACTTCCAGAAGAATCTATTTGAGCAATTAACTTTGGTTGCTGCTTAATAGCAATAGGTTCAACTTGTTGGGAATCCACTAGCTTTGGTGCCAGTGCTGTTTCTTCTGCTGTCACCTTTTGTTTATCAGGTAAAGAAGATAGTTGTGAAGTTTGGCTAGAAATTACTTCACTGCTTTGATTGTCAATAAGTAAGTTCTCAGCAGCAGATGCGGGCTTGTGGGAAATAGCTGTAGCGAAAAAAAGGCAACTTAGGATAGTTGCTTCTATAAACCTCACCCAATTAAGGGCTATCATAGTCGAAAATTTTGTGTTCGTCAAAGTCTTGCTCCTCACAGTGTTGTTATGCACTAGAAAAATTATACCAGGACTGTTACTTTAAAAATAAAAGTCTTAAAGGTAACATTTTATAAAGTAAATATAACCCTAAAGATACAAAAAACAAGCGATCGCGCCAATTAATTGATTTGCTGTCTGGTTGCATGGTGCAAGCGAATTATATTTCGCCACAATAACCCATGCAAGTGTTATCTAGAATAGACTTTAACAAAACAAGCTCAGGAGAAAATTGCCCACAATCAGCATTTTCTGAGTATAGGGGAACAAAAAATTGACAACTCAAGTCTTCATCCCAATGCCTAAAAATTGCATATTATTGATACAAATTAGATGACTATGTATTAGTTATAATTATCGAAGAAAGACGTGATATCTTTGTCTGATATGATTAGCAAATGTGGAAAATACGTACAAAGTCAAAGAGTTTAGATTTTACCGTTGGTAAAGTTTGATATTCACCTTACGTATAGATGCGGTGATGCTTTTCAAATCCATAAGAGAACAGAGCGGTTTATGATTTACACCACGCTGTATTATTCAGATGTTTGCAGAGATATACAGCAGTTCTCGGTCGAATGCAATACAATCGAGGGCGGGGTTTCCCCGCCCCTACAGGTTTTGCAATTCACTGACTGTATCTCACTCAATTGGACACCGCTATAACTAAATCAACTGCAATTAAGGTAATATATATTTTTATATAATGTAGAGCCTCCATTGCTGAAGGCTTAAACATAACTATGATTAATCAATTCATGTCTAAAAATCGGATTTTTATTCAACAGAAATTAACGCCTTATTTATTTTTATTACCAGCTTTAGTTATCTTAAGCTTAACTGTTTTTTGGCCAGCCCTGCAAGCATTTTATCTCAGCTTTACCAGCTATCAAGATATTGGGGAAGCGCCTAAATTGGTGGGTTTTGACAACTTTCTCCGTTTGTGGAAAGATGTTGTTTTTTGGAAAACCTTAGAAAACACCTTTCTCTATCTTGTTGGTGTTGTGCCAATTTTGGTAATTGCTCCTTTAATTTTGGCAATTTTGGTAAATCAAAAACTGCGGGGAATGAATTGGTTTAGAACTGCATATTACACTCCTGTGGTAATTTCAATGGTAGTTGCAGGGATAGCTTGGAAATGGTTATATGCTGAGAACGGGTTGCTAAATCAATTTATCAAAACTTTAGGTATATTTCCTGAAGGAATTCCCTGGCTAACTAGCCCAGTAAAAATATTAGGAATTGTACCGATTTCTCTTGCTAGTGTCATGGCTGTGACTATTTGGAAGGGTCTAGGTTACTATATGGTAATTTATTTAGCTGGACTGCAATCTATTCCTGTTGATATCTATGAAGCAGCAGCAATTGATGGTTCAGATAGTATTCGTAAACATTGGGATATAACCATTCCTTTAATGCAGCCTTATTTAGCTTTGGTAGCGGTAATTTCTGCTATTTCGGCTACTAAAGTATTTGAAGAAGTTTACATAATGACTGGAGGTGGTCCTCTCAATAGCTCCAAAACAATTGTTTACTATTTGTATGAGCAAGCATTTAGTAATTTAGAAATTAGTTATGCTTGTACAATTGGTTTGGTGTTATTTTTAATAATTTTGGTTTTATCAGTTTTACGCTTGGTTGTGAATCAACAAGATAGTAATAATTTAGGGATGTGATCTGAAGTAATATAGCAGAATCCAGGAGTCAGAAATTAGGAAAAAATATCCATATTCTGCTATTTTGATTATGGGTAATCGAGTTTGAAAAGGTTGTGCGAAGAAAAATATAATAGGTAAACTTTTATTTGCACAATAATCGGAATTGGAAAAAACAAAGAAAAAAATTATGAATAAACCGATGATTCTGACGGTGGATGATGACCCACAGGTGTTACAAGCGATCGCTCGTGATCTACGGCGAGAATATGGCGATCGCTTCCGCATCTTGCGTGCAGACTCAGGCGCACAGGCACTAGAAGCCATCAAAGAATTAAAATTACGCAATGAAACAGTAGCCTTATTTCTGGCAGATCAGCGAATGCCACAAATGACCGGGATAGAATTTCTCCAAGAGGCAATCACCATCTTTCCCGAAGCCAAAAGAGCATTACTAACAGCCTATGCTGATACCGACGCTGCGATCGCAGCCATCAATAAAACCAATATCAACTACTACCTCACCAAACCTTGGGACCCACCAGAAGAGAAACTATATCCCATACTCAACGATTTACTCGATGACTGGTTAGCCTCCTACCATCCACCCTTTGAAGGCATTCGCGTTGTTGGTAATCGTTGGTCTCCTGACTCCCATAACATCAAAGATTTCCTCGCCCGCAATCACGTTCCCTATCAATGGTTAGACATTGAACGCGACCAAGAAGCACAAGATTTACTCAACTACAGTGGTGAAAACAAACTCAGCCTCCCCCTCGTCATTCTAGGAAACGGAGAACGTTTAGTCAAACCGAGTAATATTCAAATCGCCGAAAAAGTAGGACTGCAAACCCAAGCCAAACAACCATTTTATGACCTAGCCATTATTGGTGGTGGCCCTGCTGGTTTAGCCGCCGCAGTTTATGGCGCATCAGAAGGGCTAAGAACGGTGATGATCGAACGAGAAGCCCCCGGAGGACAAGCCGGTACAAGCTCTAGAATTGAGAACTATCTTGGCTTTCCTGTCGGTCTGAGTGGTGCAGATTTAGCCAGAAGAGGAGTTACCCAAGCCAAACGCTTTGGTGTAGAAATTCTCACACCCCAAGAAGTCATCGGTATTCGCATCAACGACTCCTATCGTTACGCCATTCTTAAAGACGGTTCAGAAATTGCTTGTCATGCCTTAATGTTGGCTATGGGAGTATCTTGGCGACGTTTAAACGTACCCGGAATTGAAAAACTCACAGGTCGCGGTGTCTATTATGGCGCAGCTATGACTGAAGCAATGGAATGTAGTAACGAACAAATCTACATCATTGGGGGAGCTAACTCCGCCGGACAAGCAGCCATGCACTTTAGTAAATTTGCCAAACAAGTGCATATGTTAGTTCGCGCAGACAATCTCGGTAAGGGAATGTCACAGTATCTCGTTGACCAAATTAGCGCTACAGAAAATATCATCGTTCAACTTAATTCCAGCGTCATTGAAGCTAAAGGAGAAGATAGTTTAGAAGCTTTGACTATCCTCAACAATGTCACCGATGAACAGGAAACAGTACCAGCAAACTCACTATTTATTTTTATCGGTGCAGTTCCTCATACCGACTGGTTAGAAGGCATTGTAGAGCGAGATGAGCGCGGTTTTATCCTCACTGGCCCAGATTTGCTTAAAGATGGGAAACGTCCCAAGGGATGGTATGCAGACAGAGATCCTTACCTCCTAGAAACCAGCATACCCGGTATTTTTGCTGTTGGTGATGTGCATCATGGTTCCGTGAAACGCGTTGCTTCAGGAGTCGGTGAAGGTTCTATTTGTGTGAGTTTTATCCATCAGTATCTTGCTAAGGTTTTGTGAGGAGTCAGAAGAATTTTAGATTTTGGATTTTGGATTTTGGATTACACAATCTAAAATTTAAAATTGCAAATCCAAAATTGAAGGGCAGGAGTCAGAAGAAAGATACATCTTGACTAATGACCAATGACCAATCACCCCCCCCTATTTGGATGTTTAATTGCAATGCTGGAAATAGAAGCTTTACGCGAAGTGAAACTGTTTGCAGACTTAACTGATGAACAGTTGCGGTGGTTGTGCGAACAAGGAAAAGAGGTCTGGCTTGAACCTGGTGATATCCATCGTGCTGCGGGAGATCCTGCGGATCAAGTCTTTATCTTGATTGACGGTGAAGTGCAAGTTACTCAACAAGTAGGTAATCAAAAGATTATTTTGGTCAATTATGGCTCAAAAACCTTGTTTGGTGAGTTGCTAATGTTAACGGGAGAAACCCGATTACCTGGTACTGGTAAAGCTGTGCAGCCTTGCCATATTCTGGAATTAGACAAAGATATATTTTGGCAAATGCTTGCTACAATGCCTGCTGTGACTACTTCTATTTTGCAAACAACAGCGCAACGGTTACAGGAATTACAATCTATGTCCCAGCAGCGGGAAAAATTAGCTGCTTTAGGAACGATGGCTGCTGGACTTTCTCATGAGATGAATAATCCAATGGCTGCGGTCAGACGTGGTATTGGGGAACTGCAACAGCTATTTCAAGATTTACCATCTCTGGTTCTCCAACTGAGTCAACAGCAACTGAATCAGGAACAAGTCAAATATTTGGCTACTTTGCAAAAAGATGTAATTGAGCGGCAGCAAAAGTTTTCCCAACTCTCTCCCTTGTCTCAGTGCGATCGCGAAGATGAATTAATCGACTGGCTAGAAAATCATGGAGTTAAGGATGGTTGGAAATTAGCTCCTACCTTAGTTGCGATCGGACTAAATTGTGAAGACATCGACAAAATTACCCAGCAAGTACCCACTGAGTCTTTAGGAGCCATCTTAGCCTGGCTAGAAGCCACGTTAACGGGACTGGCATTGCTTTCTGAACTAGGAACAGGTTCAGCCCGTGTATCAGAGCTTGTGAAGGCACTTCAGGATTATTCCTACATGGATAGCGCCCCTCTGCAAGAAGTCAATGTCCATGAAGGCATAGAAAGTACCCTGAAAATGATGCACCACAAATTCAAAGATGGCATAGTCATAACTAGAGAATACGGTAATTTACCCAGAATTAGCGCCTACGCTAGTGAGTTAAATCAAGTCTGGACAAATTTGATTGATAATGCCTTAGATGCCATTGGTTGTGAAGGTCAAATTTACATCCGGACTAAATGCGAAAATGAACAAGTTTTAATAGAAATTGTTGATAATGGACACGGTATCTCACCAGAAATTCAATCCCGCATTTTTGAACCTTTTTTCACTACCAAGAGTGTTGGACAAGGTAAAGGATTAGGTTTGGATATCGTTTACCGGACTGTAGTTGGCAAACATCAAGGTGATATCAAATTTACCTCCTGTCACGGTAATACCTGCTTTCAAGTTCGTCTACCCGTTGAAATTAAAGAATAGCTAGTTATAACCATAATGGGCAGCAGCGGAATTTCTCTCTTCTGTGAATCCTCACTAGCAACTTACGTTAAATTAGTGGTTCTAGAAATTCACTTGATCTTTGATTGTAAATCGAATAACCTAGACGGTCAGTTATCTTTTTTTTAGGAAGTTTATGAACAAAAAACTCATACTTAATTTACTTGCCAGTTCTTCCATTTTTACATCCTTAATTTCTACACTAGGGGTAATCAATCCTGCCCATGCTAGTACTGATCTTCAACAGCGATTAATACACACTAATGATAATCGCACCTGTATCACTAATCCCCACGGTCTTAAAGATTTTGTCTGTATTCGAGATTCCGAAAGAGATCCAAAGGCTACTCCTGTAACCAAACCGACAGTAATCTCGGCACAAGCATCTGATAGCGAAGTTGCAGAACTGAATTTTACATATGAAGAAAGCGAGGCTGCAATTAGGTTATTTACTTGTGACTGTCCATTTTGTATAAATTCTTTGCGACAGTTACGTGGTAGTGGTAGCCTGGTGTACTAATTTTCAGAAGTATTGGTGATTATAACCACCACTTCACTAATGAGGTGTTTTCATGGCAAAAGAATCAAGTTCGCTCACCCTTTTTCCCCAGTTGTCAGATGAAGTTTTGCAACATCTGAAGGAATATGGAACTGAGATAGATTTGAGTGGAGGTGAGTATTTATTTAAAGAAGGCGATAGCAGTTATGACTTTCACGTTGTTTTAGAAGGAGAAATTCAGGTTACAAAGCAATTAGGTGGTCAAGAAAAGATACTTGCTAAACATCAACGAGGTGAGTTTATTGGTGAACTTTCTATTCTCACAGAAGCTAATTCTATTGTTAGTGGATATGCAACTGTAGATAGTCGAATACTCAAGCTAGAACTCAAAACTTTTAAACAAATTATTGCTACTTTTCCTCCTTTAGCTGATATTGTTATCTCGACTTTAGCCGCAAGAACAAAAACAGTTGAGAAACAACTACAACAGCAGGAAAAACTGGCCTCTCTGGGTAAATTATCGGCAGGAATTGCTCATGAGTTGAAAAATCCAGCCGCAGCAGCAGCAAGAGTAGCAGAAGAATTACAAACTCGTTTTCAGGAAGCACAAACTCTAGCTTTACGACTGAATCAATATTCATTTACTAATGCACAATTAGATTTTTTGGCTGACTTCCAACATCAGACTCAAGCTGGTATGGTTTCAACTAAACTTGATTTGCTCATGCAGAGCGATATTGAAGATGAAATCACCGACTGGTTAGAAGAACATAAAGTAAGTAAAAGTTGGGAAATTACTTCAATTTTAGTAGATGCTGGTTTAGATAGCCAAAAACTAGAACTTATTACCCTAAAAATACCTGAAAATGCTATTAATGATGTCATTCATTGGTTAGCAGCTAATTTAACAACTGCAACACTAATTAAAGAAATTGAACAAAGTAGCGCTCGTATTTCTGAATTAGTGAAATCGGTTAAATCCTATGCTCACATCAATCAAATTCAAGTCGATGTTCAGCAAGTTGATGTCCATGAAGGAATTGAAAATACTCTCACCATGCTCCGTCATAAATTAAAAGGTGGTATTGATATAAAACGGGAGTATGGACAGAATTTACCATTTATCAGCACCTATGGTAGTGAACTTAATCAAGTTTGGACAAATTTAATTGATAATGCTATTGATGCTCTAGAAGGAAAAGGTAAAATTTGCATACGTACTTTCCAAAATGATAACTATTTAATAGTAGAAATTGCTGATAATGGATCTGGTATTCCTCCAGAAATTCAAGCCCGCATTTTTGAACCATTTTTTACTACAAAAGGAGTTGGTCAAGGTAGTGGTTTAGGTTTGGATATTGTTCATAATCTTATAGTTGATAGACATCATGGAAAAATTCAACTTCACTCCCAAGCAGGGGAAACACGCTTTCAAATTTTTCTTCCTATCGGGGTTGTACTAAATTAACTGGAAGGATGAAATATAGCGGTTCTCGGTTGAGTGAGATACAAGAACCCCACCCCCAACCCCCTCCCCGCAAGCGATGAGGGGGCTATGATGTATTTCATTCAAGTGCATACCGCTATAAATGTCTTTGATTTTTGCAGATATAATATAGAAATCCTATTGGATTGTTGGAAAAACTTAGTTTGTAGGATGGAAATTACTAATCATGAAATTTTTAACTTCTGCCGTTACTATATTAGGAATTGGTGCTAATTTATTAGTATCTGATCCGAGTATTGCTCAATCATCTAAAATTGAAGAATTTATTGCTAGCGGTACAGAACCATTTTGGAGTGTGACTGTCGGTAAAAGCGGAATTATTTATGCTTCTCCAGAAATGAAACAGCAAACTTTCCCCTATACCAAACCATTAAAAGCTGAAGGAAGGCCAACGGATGTAGTTAGAGTTTACAGGTTTAGAGATAGGGAAAACAATATATTAATTCTGAAAAAAGTGAGTAGCTGTAGTGATGGTATGTCAGATATAAATTATCCATATTCTGCTGTTTTTATTTTGGGTAATAAAGTTTTAGAAGGTTGCGCTGTTAAGAAATAATACAGCAGCTATAAGCAGACAATTGTCTTTAAATTACGAATTACGTTAGCGTAGCGGGGCGTAGCCCATTACGAATTATTTTAAAATCTTCTTTCAAACTCAATAACTGCACGACTATCATCAGTGAGATTGGTAGAAGCACGAACACGAAACTCATCATTGATCCGATAATTAATACCCCACTGGAAGGGGTCACTGGCTGTTAAAATTTTGATGCTAGAAACGGAAATTTTGGTAGAAATATCAACTCCGGCTTCTAATGCTAATTCTAAAGAAGAGTTGCTTTTACCTGCTTCCGGTCTATCAGAAATAACTGTTGGAAATAGCCGCAGTTCACTTAAACCAAAAACACTACCAATCTGGTTAAATGTACCTTGAAAGTTATTAAAAACAGCCGAACCAGCGATATTAATTAAACCCAATGTACTATCACCGCGTCCTTGGGTATCTACAAACCCACCTCCTAAAAGAGCGACGATTTCTGTTTCTGAGCGTGAGGGACTGCTTTTCAGTTCCAAACTATCATTGAGTTGACTAGCGGGGCCTTTGACATTGGCTTCAACTCGTACAGTTTCTAAAGCTGCTAAACCGGAAGCAGTTTGTCTACTGAGGTCATTGGTTTGAGTTCCATCTAATATCTTGGCTAAGAGTTTAATATCTAGGTCAGGGTCACGGGGTTGAGATTTCCTAAAAGTTGCGGTATGTTTGTAGCCACGAGTCAAGTTAAATTGGGTAGTAAACAAATTTACCCCACCTTTGGTTAATCTGATAGCTCCTTCAGGTATAGGGTCATTTAAAAAGCCACTAACATTTAAGTCTCCAGATGCTTGGAAGTTGAAAAGAGGTGGACTAGCGATTTGAATATTTTTACCAAGTTTAATTTCTAAATCATTTAACTTTGTTACCCCGTCAGCATCTGTTTTGAGTTGATTATTAACTGTGGGATTTGATGAATTAGCAAGGCTGTTGGATGTAGCGGTTTTAGATTCTGCTAATAAAACTTGACCATCAAATAATTCTATATTACCGCCAATGGCTGGTTGTAAAACAGATCCAGTAATCTGTAAATTGCCACTAGCACCACCTTGATATAATCCTTTGAGATTTAATGCTAATTTTTCCAGGTTAACGGTGAGGGGATTATCTATTTTGATATCTTGACTGTTGAAAATAGGAATTTCTCCGGCGGCTTCTACTTTACCTTTGCTAAACTGACCTTGAAGGTTTTGTACTAATACTTTATCAAAATCAAATTCTGCTTTTCCCGAAACATTTGTTAGTTTACCTGGTAATGCTTGAGCTATAAAACTGGCATTATTAAGAGCAGCGATGCCTTTAACTAATGGCTGTTGCCTTGTTCCACGTATGGAGAGGTCGATTTCTCCTTCACCGTTCTCGAAAGCGATTTGGTTAGTAAACAAGTTTAACAGTGCCAAACCTTCATCTTTGACTTTAATATCTAAATTAATTTGATTGTTGTCTGGTTCTACAGATGCAAAAGGTAATTTATAGGGAATACTACCATTAATATTGACGGGTTCTGGCCCGGCTGCTGATACCAGACTGCCAAAGTTTAAGCGACCATTAGCATAACTGAAACTTGCAGTAGCTGATTCGACTTGTTTCTGATTTAGAGTTCCTTCTGAAACGTTTAATTCTCCTCTAGCTTGAGGGTTGGCTATACTACCTGCTAAAGCTGCTGTTGCGTTGAGGTTGCCTGTTATTCCCACTGGTAGCTTGACAAAGTTATTTAATACCTGGATTGGAAAATTTCTGACTCGCAATTGACCAGATTGTTCTTCACCACCTATGTTTCCTGTGAAAGCAATCAGCCTTCTCCGAGAGATAATAATGCGTAAAGGTTGTAAACGCAAAACACCTTTTTCAAAACTACCTTCAGCAATTACTTTTTCGGCACTATAAAAACGATTTGGTTCGGTTTCTCTACCCCAAGTAAAGTTTTCTCCTCGTAAGTTAAAGTCTACTGCGAGTCCGTTGGCTGTGGCGGTATTGATAGCAATTTCTCCATCAAAAATACCTTTAAAGTCTGTTAAATCGGGTATGGGGTTGGAATCTAGGCGTTGTTGTTCTTGTGCTGCCAGGAGTGCATTAATTTCCGATAGACGCTGAATTTGATTTAATAAAGGTTGATTGGATAATCCTTGGGGGTTGGTTTCTAAATCCGCAGATGTGCCGTAGGTTGGTGCTGCTAAACCCCGTTGGAGGTCTTGGAGTTCAAATACCTGTGCAACTGTGAGGATATCTTGAATATTGCCTTGGTTGATGTTAATTTTTGCTTGCAGTTGGGGGCCTTTGGCGGTTTGTTTAACGGCAGCATCAAAGATGTAGCTGCTTTGGCCTTTGGTAAATTTGCTACTTGTGAGGCTGGCTGTGTCATTGTTGTAGCTAAATTGAGTGCTGAAGGCATCGCCCTTGATTCTACCAATTTGGGGTTGTGCGATCGCTATATTTCCTCTAGCAGCATATGTTTTTTGATTAACTTGCAAGTCTCCAGTTAACAAGCCAGCTAATGCACCATTACCCAAAAAAGTATTATTAGGTAAAGTTAAATTTAAGGCTTTTAAGGGGAAATTATTGACTTTAACCTGCCAATTATCATCTTTAACTTGACCTGTGGCTGATGCTTGTTGCCATTGCACCAAAAAGGCATTAGGTTGATTACTGGCGTTTAATTTAGCGGCTAGTCTATCCCGTTGACCTGCAATATCTAAACTCAAACCTGCTCCCTGCACCATATTGATGTTACCAGTTAACAGCGGCTCAAAGGCAAATTCTTGAACTTTGAAATTTCGCAAACCCAGCACACCGACGACATTTGGTGCGGTAAGTTTCCCGGTTATTTGTCCTTTAAAATCTAATTTCCCGGACACATCTACAGCATTAGGCAATTTAAAGGGTAACTGTTGCAAGTCGAAATTCTGCGCTTGCACATTCAGATTTAATTGGGTAATTTCTGGTATACCTGGTTCTTTGCCATTGGCTAAAATATAACCACTGGCATTTAAATTTGGTGTTCTTGCTTGGGGGATAGTCAGTTGTTGACCATTCCAAGCAAAAGCTGCGTTGAGAGGTGAATTAATCGCCCCAATACCTTTACTAAACTGCATCGAACCGGCAGCACGCACATCAGCTAATTTAGCAGATCCCAAAATACCAGCAACTTGTAATTCACCAGCAAGTTGACCTTGTAATTGTTTATTGAGGCGATTTAATTGCACACCTGAACCAGCAACTAAAGCTTGATAATTACCATTAGCTACTTGAATATTTTTAGCTGTAACTTTTCCACCTGCCAGATTTAATTGTCCTTGACCAACAGCTTGAATAGTTTGAGGTTGGAAAGATTCAACAGATCCGGCAACATTCAACTGACCGGCTAAAGTACCTTGTAACTCTGGTGGAACTGCGGCTAATTTCTGCAAAGACACATTTTGAGCTTGAACTTGTGCCTTGTAGCGACCATTACTAACTTGAATATTTTTAGCGGTAATTGTGCCATTACCAACAGCCAAGCTACCTTCACCAACACCACCAATGGTTTTGAGATTGAAATTTTCGGTATTACCTGCGATGGTAAATTTAGCTGTCAAGGGGTTATTTAAAACTGGAGGAGATTGTTTTAATATTTGCCCTAAACGGACATTTTGAGCTATTAATTCGGCAATAAAGTTTTGGTCTTGTAGTTGCAGACGAGAAATAGCAATTCTTCCACCAGCAATGTCAACACCTGCGCCCTCTGGACGAATATTAGTCAATTTAAATGGCGCTGAAGTTCCCGATAGCAGTAAACGACCGTTAAATTTTGCTTCCCCCAAAGAGATGTTTTCCAATTGCTCTTCTTTGAGAAATGGTGTTAACTTCACACCATTCGCTTCAGCTACAGCTTGCCAACTTTGACTATTATAATTACCATAACCACGGACGACGTTACCGTTAATATTGACAGCGACATCACGGAAAGAAACAGTGCGGTCGGGGTTGATAATAGTTTCACCAGTAGCGGCATAGGTAGCTTGGGGTGCTTGCCATTTAACTAGAGTTTGGACATTATTTGTAGCACCGCTGAGGTTAGCTGTAGCGGAGACAGTGCCGATGGATAAATTTGTTTTGAGATCATAAAGTTTAGCGATCGCATCCCCAGGTACATTCTTCGCAGTAAAATTAACATTTAGTTGCGGTGCGGTACCCAGTTGGATTGTTCCCCCACCTGTAACATCACCCCCTAATGTGGTTTCCCCTTGAATATCCTTAAAAGTAATTAGCGAATCACGAGTAGAAAGCTCAAATTTACTACTAATCTTCTTAAAATCAACTTTATCAATTTGGGCAGTTTTAATATTGGTAACAGTACCAGAAAGCACCGGCTCAGATATATCCCCCAATATCTGTAAATCTGCCTTAACTATCCCACTCACAGGTAAAGGTGACTTAACATCAAGAGTTTCTAGGGCATTGGATACACTCACCGCATTGACACGCCCTGTCAACTTAAAGCCTTTTTCCCTATCAATCACACCTGTAGCCATGACGGGAATTTTGCCATAGTTGCTAACTACATTATCTAGCTCTATTGCCAATCCTTGAAACTTGAGATTTCCCTGACTATTGCTCAATAATTGCGGTACGCTTGGTATTGCCAGCGTTACCCCTTGCAAAGCAGCACTTCCATATAACAAAGTGTCTTGCTCTGGTATCAACTGAATTTGCAAATCACCATTTACCCGACCTGCTCGTAAACCCAGTGGTAAATTAATTAACCGAGTAATATCTGCGGCCAGTAAATCTTGCGCTTTAAGCTTTAATTTACCTTCTAAAGTTGCTTGGGCGCGGATATCTCCCTGAAGGTAAATATTTCCCCCACTCTCTGCCTTTCCCGCTAAATCAAACTTAATTAGTTTGTTATTCTCTACAAGCTGGGCAGTTCCATTCAACCCTGAAAATACTACAGGAACTGGGGGACGGCGCTTGCGTATTGGGGATTGAGGATTGGGTGGGGATTGAGGCGATTGAGAACTGGGGATTGGGAAATTGATATTTCTCCCCTGCTCCCGTTCGGCTCCGCTCACGGCAAGCCTACTCCCTGCTCCCTGCTCCCTGCTCCCTACTCCCTGCCTCCTATTCCTCCTATTCCTCCTGCTGCGTCTGTTTCCGACTCTCTCCTGTCCTACTAAAACCAACTTGGCATTGCGAAACCGCAGTTTATCTAAATCCGTTTTAATCAACCCCTCTTTACCTGCGGGGGCTATGGTAGTGCTAATCCAGCGTTCTTGGCTATCCTGTTGAATGTAAACCTCTGGGTTAATTAAGGTAACATCTAGTTTCAAATTGCGGTTAACAACCAACTGCCAGGGATCAAAACCCACATCTACTGCTTCTATAGTTGCCTGATCTGAATCTGTGGGTGTTGCAGGGATAGCTGAAGCGTCAAACCGTATTCCTGTTAGGGAAAATTCTTTTACTTGTCCCAATCTGACTGGACGGTTGAGAGTAGTGGTAAGATTCTTTTCGGCCAATGGTGCTAACTCTTTTTGGATAAAATCCCTCAGCCGCCAAACACCGCCGACAATTAAGAGTAGCAAAAATGCTCCTACCGCAATGCCACCACGACTCAATATCATCAGCCATAAACGTTTACGGCTCTTGCTTAGGGTATGAAAATCTTGATTAGAAGAGTTAGACATTGGTTTTGAGTCTTTAACTGCCGGATGTAGTTGGCACAATCCTATTCATAAGTAGCACAATATTTAAACTAACCAATTTATAGGTTTGACACACTCTACAAGAGACATTGAGTGTGACACGCAGCTTGAGTCCTAATAAATATGCCACTCATATCATATTCGTTAAAATACTTATCATATCTGTTTATGCCGATAATGGGTAATTGGCAAAGGTATTGATCAAATAGACTAGGTTTATTATAAGTAATTATCCCAACTTGATATTACAGCGATCAGTTAACAGTGTCCCCAGTTACTTGTAACCTATTATCTATAACCTGTTCACTGATTTAATAGAAATATATTAGAACTTAACTCAAAGGATGGATGATGCGTGTTTTTGTACTAATTTTTAACGCTGGCACTGATAATGAAGGAATTCACTCGATTCGGGTTGGTAATCGTAACAAAATCATGATGTTCGAGTCTGAAGATGATGCCACACGTTTTGCTTTAATGTTAGAAGCTCAAGATTTCCCCACACCGACAATTGAAGTTATGGATGCGGAGGATATTAAGGAGTTCTGTGAAGGTGCTGGGTTTGACTGGGAAGTTGTGCCAGAAAATGGCGATTTAATCATGCCCCCAGAATTAAACGTGGAAGAAACTGATTGGCAACTCGAAGACGAAACACAGGATACTGATGATTCCTTTCGTCCGGGTGCAGTAGCTGAAACAGAACAGGAAATACCTGATTCTGAGCTAGAGAGGATTCGTCGCAAACTCGAAGGGTTATTGTAATTAATCATTGCGAACAGGGATATAGAGAACAGGGAATAGGGAATAGGAAAGACAATTTATCTTTTTTTTGCCTATTCCCAATGACCAATTACAAGTGACATACAAAAAATGACAAACTTGCAGGAACGTGGGCATCTTCTGACAGAACAGGTAAATCCCAATAGTCTGAATTTAGACCAACTCAATTCTCTGGAATTGGTGGAATTATTTAATAACGAAGACCAAAAAGCTGTAGAAGCAGTTGCTGCGGCTAAAGTTGCGTTGGCAGAGGCGATTGAACGCACGGCGGAGCGTTTGCATCAGGGTGGACGTTTATTTTACATTGGAGCGGGTACTAGTGGGCGATTAGGGGTGTTGGATGCGGCTGAGTGTCCACCTACTTTCTGCACACCTCCAGAGTTGGTACAGGGCATTATTGCTGGTGGTGCTGGGGCGCTATTGCGTAGTTCTGAGGGTTTAGAAGACCTGGCTGAAGACGGAGAAAGTGCGATCGCACAACGTCAAATTACTCAACTCGATGTAGTCGTCGGTATCACCGCTGGGGGAACGACTCCCTATGTTCAAGGTGCTTTAAAAGCTGCTCGTCAACGGGGGGCTATGACTGTTTTTATTGCCTGTGTTCCTGCTGAACAAGTTTATTTTGATGCTGATATTGACATTCGCTTGTTAACAGGCCCAGAAATCTTAGCCGGTTCAACTCGTTTGAAAGCTGGGACTGCTACTAAACTGGCTTTAAATATGCTTTCTACCGGGGTGATGGTGAAATTGGGTAAAGTATATGGCAATCGCATGGTTGATGTTGCGGTTACAAATCAAAAATTACGCGATCGCGCTTTAAGAATTTTACAAGACCTCACCGGTTTAAGTCGAGAAGCAGCAGGTTTTTTACTAGAACGCAGTGGCACAAAAGTTAAACTTGCTTTATTAATGCAGTGGACTGGTTTAGATAAAATTGCCGGTGAACAACTTTTAGCTGCACATCAGGGTAATTTGCGTGCTGCTGTGGATAGTTATAAGAAAAAGAACTAGAGATACATCAGGGTTAGCGCATCTCAAATCCTATTGACAAGGGAATTTAGTTGATATAAGTAATTGGACAAAATTAATTACACAAAAATCTGGTCTGAAATCATTTACTGGCAAAGAATTGGTAAATAACCAATATGTAATTAATTCTGTCGTGGTACTTATGAGAGGATGTTCAAGTTACACAACTCAATGTAAGTTAATATATAACCCATTTAGCCGTTGTATCTAAGTAATGTCAACAGGATTTAAGAAGAAGTGCAAAACCAGAACATCTGTTACACCCAGTCTAGACAAGTAGACCTCTTGCAGAAAAGTTTTGTGGTAAGTTAAAGGGTTAAACAAATGGTCAAAAAGTTAACTAGCATGGCTGAATGTCATAGTTATAAATGCCCGCAATTAAGTGACAATGCAATTCAAAACGTTTTCTGCGATTGCGGTATCGCTGGCTAAAAATCCGAAAGATTTTGAATCGGCGGTTAACGTGTTCAACAGCAACTCGGCGGCGTGCTAAATCACGATTAAACTGTTTATCTTCCTGAGTCAATTTACCGTTTCTTGGTTTCTTTCTTGGTAAATGGCTATTGGCATGAAATTTAGCAATTCCTTGGTAGCCACTATCTTCTAGACTCTCAGTATCGGGATGAAAACGGACTTTGCTGTGAATAAATAGCTTGAAATCATGTCTACGACCTGAACCATTCACAACACAAATGATTTGTAACGTTTCCAGGTCAATTACAAATTGAGACTTGAGTGTATGTCGTTTTTGTTTACCGCTAAAAAAACGTTTCTGACCATATTTAGGACGTTCTATCGGACTTTCAGTCACATCCATTGCTACTGTTTTTGGTTTTTGTGTTGGTGTCAATAATGACTTTTTTCCTCCCAGGCGAAACCTCCCGGAAGTGACTAAAACATTTTCTACCCAATGAACAGTACGACAAATCGTTGATTCTGACACTTGCCAATCGCTGGCAATATGGAAATAAGTTCGATATTCACGCCAGTAAGTTAAACAAACCAATGCCTGGTCTTCCAAACACAGCTTTTTAGAACAACAAGAGTATTTTTCTTTGACTTGCAGCATCTCGCAATACATTGACTATTTCATCAAATGTGCGTCGTTGTACCCCAACCAGACGTTTAAATTCTCGATTGGACAGTCGCTTTGTTTGTTCGTATTCCATTGGCGGGGCAAATTCAGGTCAAAACGCCTCATTCTAGCATAAAATAATTTTGCAAGAGGTCTATTATATGGCTTTGAGAGAAGTCTAAGTAAATCGCCAATTTTGGATATTGCAAATAAATATTTACACAGGTTTTAGCAATGCTAAACCCCTAATAATAAACTTATTTAATTTATGAGTTTTCAATGCGCCCTGCTGGAATCGAACCAGCCTGAGGACGAATTATGAGTTCGTTGCCTCCCCAATCGGCCAAGGGCGCTCGTTGTGTTAGATTTTAGTTTTGTCTACTTAAGCTTTAATGCTAACTCTTTGTTATTATTTGAGCTTGAGTCAATTATTTTTGACTTTTAGACAAATGCACGTCTATTAGTATAGCATGATTTTACAAACTTTGCAAAATGTTTAAAATTTTCTCAGGTTCTAGGGTATGAACATAAAACATTACTCTAATCACAAAGTTATAAAAAATGGCGATTTTAAACTTTTTACGAGAATAATGATGAAGTTACTCTCAAAGATTTAGCTTCAACGCTTTAACACTTGTAAATAAATTATATTTCTTCTGGAATAGCTTGTCAGAGATGAAAATAAATTCCACTGTAGTTTTGACGTTGATTTTGTTAACCCTAATGTTGGGTGCAGGTTCTGTGAGTGCATTTTTGGGGTTTACTATGGGAAGTTCTGCTCTTAAAGGTGTGACTACACCAGATGGTCGTCCCGCAACTAAATTTGCCAGCAGTAAGACCAATAATGCTCAACAGGTGGGAATAAGCCTTTTAAAAGAGGATGAGATTCTTAAAGGTGTTCAATCACGGATTCAGGGGAATACGAGTGCGAGCAAAGCAAAAAAGCTAGATGAAGATGAAGATGAGACAAAAACCAAGAAGCCTGAAGTCCAGGAAACGCCCCAAGAAGTGACCGAAGAAAAACTGCAACCAGGATTTCCAGTTGTTGCTGAAAGTGAGGGTGTCACGTTGTCTGTTCAATCGGCTCGCTACTCTGGTGGTGATTTATTACTAAAAGTAAAAATGCAGAACCAGGGTGCTGATTCTGTAAGGTTCCTGTATAGTTTTTTAGATGTCACTGATGATAAAGGCAGAACACTAAGCGCTATTACAGAAGGATTGCCCGCAGAATTGCCTACTAAGGGTCCAACATTTACAGGTACAATTAGCATTCCCACAGCTTTACTGGATGATGTGAGCAAAATCTCGCTGGCACTGACAGATTATCCTGCTCAAAAACTAAAATTACAAGTGTCAGATATTCCTGTAGAAAAATAGAAATGCTATTGTTAGCGTTTTAGTATCGGCGTAAGTTTTACACGAGCTTTAACCGTGAGTGGTTTTCCTCAGTTAATTTGGACAGATGTAGGGTTGAGGTTGTTGTCAGTGCTACTGCTGATAGCGATTAATGCTTTTTTTGTCATGGCGGAATTTTCGATGGTGACTGTACGGCGCACACGTATTCACCAATTAGTTCAGGCTGGGGATATTCCAGCGATCGCTGTCGAAATGCTACAACGTAGTATTGACAGGCTTTTATCTACGGCTCAGGTAGGTATTACCCTCTCTAGTTTGGCGCTAGGTTGGATTGGAGAAAGCACGATTGTTGTACTGATGGAGATATGGTTAAAATCCTGGCCTTTACCCATCAATTTGAGTAACTTCCTGGCTCATTCTTTATCAGTTCCAATTACCTTCTTTTTAATTGCCTATTTGCAAATTGTTTTCGGGGAATTATTTCCCAAATCGGTGGCTATGCTGTATTCAGAAAGGCTGGCCAGGTTTTTGGGGTCTTCAGTCAAAGCGATAGTACGTTTTTTCAGCCCTGTAATTTGGATTCTCAACCAATCAACCCGCTATCTGTTGCGATTATTCGGCATTCAATATACAGGACAAAGCTGGAGACCACCAGTTACTCCTGAAGAATTGCAATTAATTATATCAACAGAACGAGAATCAACTGGTTTAGAGCTATCAGAGCGAGAATTGCTCAATAATGTTTTTGAGTTTGGGGAAATCACAGCTGAAGATGTGATGATTCCCCGTACCAATCTTATAGCCTTAGCAGAAGACGCAACTTTTCACACCCTACTTCAGGAAATGATATCTAGTGGTCATTGCCGCTTTCCCATTATTGGCGAATCTCTAGATGACATTCGCGGTATTGTTTATTTTCAAGATTTAGCAAAACCATTAGCGACTGGAAAGCTGGCTTTAGATACACAAATTCTACCTTGGATGCGATCGCCCCGCTTTGTCCCAGAACAAACTTTGTTGAGCGAACTACTGCCCATGATGCAGCAAGAAAAACCAGCTATGGTAATTGTTGTCAATGAGTTTGGCGGTACTGTAGGACTGGTGACAATTCAAGATGTCATTGCAGAAATTATTGGTAATGCAGGTGAACCGGAAAGTAACGATTACCTGTTAGTTCAAATGTCAGATCCGCAGACATTTTTAGTGCAAGCCCAGATCAATCTAGAAGAACTTAACGAAGTATTACATCTCAATTTACCCTTAACACGAGAATATCAGACCTTGGGCGGCTTTCTGCTCTATCAACTGCAAAAAATCCCAGATAAAGGCGAAACCCTCTTTTATGAAAATCTTGAATTCACCATCATGTCAGTTATCGGACCACGCCTCAACCAAATTCAAATCCGACTTTTAGCGGTTTAATACTCAATACTCAATACTCGGTACTCAATACTCGGTACTCAATACTTTGCATAGGGAACTAAATCTTTTAATCCCAATTCAGCGAAGGCTGCTAAACGCAAACGGCAGGAGTCACAGACACCACAAGCAACATCACCACCAGCATAGCAAGACCAAGTTAGCTCCCAAGGAACTCCCAACTGGTTGCCTAGTTGGATAATTTCGGTTTTTTTCAAGTTAATTAATGGTGCCACAATATTAATTGGTTGTCCTTCGAGTCCTTGTTTGGTTCCCAAGCGGAAGACTTCTTGCATAGCTTGGATATAATCAGGACGGCAATCAGGATAACCAGAGTAATCTAAAGCATTCACGCCAATATATACCCGTTGCGCGGCGATCGCTTCAGCATAGGCCAAAGCAAAGCTTAAAAAGATGGTATTACGGGCAGGGACGTAGGTTACAGGGATATTTTGTGACATCTCATCTAGAGAACGTTCCTCAGGGAGAGCGATCGCATGATCCGTTAGCGCCGAACCACCCCATTGCCTTAAATCAAAATTTACCACCTGATGTTTTACAACCCCAACCGCTTCAGCAATCAGTAAAGCTGACTCTAGCTCTCGTTGGTGTCGTTGCTGGTAATCAAAGGAAATAGCATAACATTCACAACCATCAGCCCTTGCTTGGTAGAGAACTGTAGAAGAATCTAATCCCCCAGACAACAAAATTACAGCTTTCATCTCAGTTCACAATTTAAGTTTACCCATTGTTTGTTAAATTACATCCAAACCAGATGCCACCAATCAACGAACTCAGAACTCAGGACTCAGAACTTAGAAAATCACTAACACCAATTTCTTCCAAAAGGTGAGACAATCAACAAAATGCAACAAACCTAAAAAAATAAATATGAAAAAAAATTAATTTCCCTTAGTCTGACGCAACAACCTTGCTGAAGATTATACTTGCAGCGTTAGTTATTTAATTGTTTGTAATTTGACTAGCAATACGCGTGATTAATTTGCTACGGATAAAATTAAGTACTTATTCCAGTAATTGATTGCCTAACCGTCACCTGTGAATTTTTACTTAGGTCTGACGGAGCTTGTAAAGTCAACAAAACAACACATAGTTTTTTGAGTCTATTCTATAAAGAATGGCGCAATTAATAACTATCTATCCAAAAGGTAGCCAAATAGTGGGAACCGATCACAAACTTTGAAATTCTTCATAAATAGAACCACTATGTTACCATCTGGATGGTTTTAGACGGATCGCACCTGGCGCTTAAGTATAAAGGCCAACGACCGTAGCGTCTTTAAATTTGGTGGTTGAGGAGAAAATAATAGTGCAAAATAGCATGTCAGTGGCAGAACCAAATCTATATTCACAGCGCAACCAGCCACGAGCAATCCGCATAGGCGTGATTGGAGTGGGTAACATGGGACAACATCACACCCGCGTACTGAGTTCAATGAAAGATGTTGAACTGATAGGCGTTTCCGATATTAATGTTGAGCGAGGCTTAGAAACCGCCAGCAAATACAAAGTCCGTTTTTTTGAAGATTACTGCGATTTGCTACCCCATATAGATGCAGTTTGTATTGCTGTACCCACTCGCTTACATTATGCTGTTGGCATCAACTGCCTGTTAGCTGGAATTCATGTTTTGATTGAGAAACCAATCGCTGCAAGTATTTCTGAAGCAGAATCTCTCGTCAACGCTGCTGCTGAATCTCAATGTATTTTGCAAGTAGGTCACATTGAGCGTTTCAATCCAGCATTTAGGGAACTCAGCCAAGTCTTGAAAACTGAGGAAGTACTAGCGTTAGAAGCTCACCGGATGAGTCCTTATTCAGCTAGAGCAAATGATGTGTCAGTAGTACTGGATTTAATGATTCATGACATTGACCTGCTTTTAGAATTAGCTGGTTCTCCCGTGGTGAAATTAACAGCCAATGGTACTCGCTCTTTAGATTCTGGTTATTTAGATTATGTGACTGCTACCTTGGGTTTTGCTAATGGTGTCGTCGCTACTCTGACAGCTAGTAAAGTTACTCACCGCAAAATTCGCCGCATTGTCGCCCATTGCAAAAACTCATTTACCGAAGCAGATTTCCTCAAGAACGAAATTTTGATTCATCGCCAAACTAATATCAACCCTCTCACCGACCATCGGCAAGTACTTTACAAGCAAGATGGTTTAATAGAAAAAGTCTATACCAGTAACGTTCAACCTCTAAGCGCAGAGTTAGAACATTTTGTCAACTGTGTGCATGGCGGTAATCAGCCTTCAGTGGGTGGTGAACAAGCTCTCAAAGCTTTAAGATTAGCCAGTTTAATCGAGCAGATGGCTTTAGAAGAACGGGTTTGGAACCCATTAGACTGGCAATCTGAATCAAGAGTACAATCATTAACCCCAACTGCCTAGAAAATGGGAGAGCAGGTGATAGGGTGCGGGGAATAACTGCCCCATCACCTATCACCTATCGCCTATTTTACCCATTACCTAATACTGATTACCCATTCTCTATGCTCGAATGGATCACTAACACGATCAACTCCCTCGGATATTTGGGAATTGCTTTCCTAATGTTCCTAGAGAACCTTTTTCCCCCCATACCTTCTGAATTGATTATGCCACTGGCAGGATTTACAGCCAGTCCCTATCAACCAGGAGGAGCAAAACTAAATATATTAGGCGTATTTTTATCAGGACTTTTGGGTTCTGTACTTGGCGCACTGATCTGGTACTATCCAGGTAAGTTTTTGGGAGAACGACGCTTGAAAACTTTAGCTAACAAGTACGGTAAATGGCTGGCTATATCTAGCGAAGATATTGATAAGGCTAAAAGCTGGTTCAACAAACAAGGTAATAAAGCAGTATTAATAGGTCGTCTTGTGCCGGGAATCCGTACCTTAATTTCCGTTCCCGCAGGTATGAGCAATATGCCTTTGCCTTCCTTCTTATTTTACACAACTCTTGGTAGTGCTGCCTGGGTAGGCTTGCTCACATATTCAGGATATTTTTTAGGTAGTCAATATGAACTTGTAGACAAGTACCTCGCGCCTGTATCTAAAATTGTTTTAGGGGGTCTGGTGCTGGTATTCTTCGTTTGGATATTCAAGCGCCAGGGCAAAAGTACTAGAAGATAAACCTGTGTAAGTATTGGGGTGAAAGTAGAAGTTAAAAATGTGCAAATTTCTCTTACACTATAATGCCAAAATAATGCTAAATTCGCATTGGCGTTCGCGTAGCGTAACCTAGGAAAGCCCACCGCAGGTATCACGTACAATTATTTTGACGTATTTCTAGCTACACTTGACCCAAGTAGGAATTTTTTCCGACTTCGCCTTTTTGTAAGATGGGCATGATAATTTTTTACAGTTAAGTAACCACATAGGAGCTTCCATGACAGACCAACCTCCCGTAGCTAACCCGATGAATGCCGCTGCTATACCAATGAATAGAGTAGCTGCAACCCCTATAAATAATACTAATAAGCCAATCAGTATTTCGGGGAAAAACATTCTCAGTGTTGATTTAGGTAGAACCTCTACCAAAACTTGTGTGAGCCGCGAACCAGAAAATGTGGCTTTTATCCCTGCCAATGTCAAGCAGATGTCAATAGAACAAATACGAGGTGGGGTATTTGAGTCTAAAGCAACAGATCCTTTGATGGATTTATGGCTGGAATATCAAGGTAATGGATATGCTGTTGGTCAAATAGCAGCAGACTTTGGAGCCAATTTAGGAGTTGGCCAATCTAAGGTCGAGGATGCAATGGCTAAAGTTCTGGCTGCTGCTGGTTACTTTAAGCTTAAAGACGATATTTCTGTGATTGTTGGTTTGCCTTTCCTTTCTCTAGAGCAATTTGAACGGGAAAAAGCTCAATTAACAAGTTTGATTAGCGGACCCCATATCATGAATTTTCGTGGGGAAACTGTTCAGCTGAACGTCACTAAAGTTTGGGTGATGCCAGAAGGCTATGGTAGCCTGCTGTGGTCTGAAGGGCAACCAAATAAAGGAACTTCGATTCCTGATTTGACAAAGGTATCAGTGGGGATAGTTGATATTGGACATCAAACTATTGACTTGCTAATGGTGGATAACTTCCGCTTTGCTAGAGGTGCTTCTAAGAGTGAAGACTTCGGAATGAGCAAGTTCTATGAAATGGTGGCTAAAGAAATAGAAGGGGCTGATAGTCAATCCCTAGCGCTGATTTCTGCTGTTAACAAACCAAAGGGCGATCGCTTTTACCGTCCCAAAGGTGCCAGCAAACCTACCAATTTAGACGATTTTCTCCCTAACCTTACAGAGCAGTTCTCACGGGAAATTTGCTCTCGCGTATTAGCCTGGTTGCCAGAACGAGTAACTGATGTGATTATCACAGGTGGTGGTGGTGAGTTCTTCTGGGAAGATGTACAACGTCTGCTCAAAGAAGCCAAAATTAGCGCCCATTTAGCTGCACCCTCCCGCCAAGCTAATGCTTTAGGGCAGTTTATTTATGGAGAAGCACAGTTATCTGCTGTTCGCGCTGCTAGGTAATAAAACTGATGTTCCAATGGTCAAAAAAGGTAGTTAAATCGGTAACATTCAATCCAGAAATTGCTGATGAGAGCTTGTTAGCACAGGTGGAAAGTTACTTGGAGGCACAGCCCGAAAAGACTTTCAGCGACCTCTGCAAAGAAGCACTATGGCAAGCTTTATGTGTACCGGAATCTGTACGACCTGCTCCGAATACAGCAGCACTGCCGATGGAACAACAAATCGGTGAGTTGCAACGTCAATTAGCTGGCCTTGAGGAACGTTTTTTTGCTAAGGAGTCCAATCGTTTGGAGGCGATGGAAAGCCAGATATTACAACTTACTCAACAAGTTGCACAACTGGCTATTATCCTTAGTCAAGGAGCATCTACTCAACCTCCAACTTCATCAGTACCAACGGTAGAAGTAGTTAACAATTCTGCTTCTACTCCCGATACCGCTCCGCAAGAGATTGACCCTGTGATTAGTCGCTTGAGCCAATATCTTGACGATTTCTAAGAAAAAAGCAAGTTTATAAGCGTTTTACAAACTAGATCGGGAAGTGTGAGCAGTTTATTGGTTAAATCCAGAACCTGAAAACAAGTTCTGGGTTTAATTTTTTTGTTAGTACTTAGGGTTTGCTGATAGCGTAGCGTATAACTCCTACGTCGTCACGCAAGCTATAGCCATATAAATCAAAACCTTAATTGACACTCCCCGGTCTAAGTTTTCGAGCATATTTTTGTCTTGCTTTTCGTCTTTGGTTTTTACCTTTCTCTATATTGCTCAACAGAGAGAATAGTTAAGTAATTGGACAAAAATATTTACAGTCATTGCGAGCGAAGCGAAGCAATCCCAGCCCCTGCGATTGCGTCATTCCACTTCGTTCCATTCGCAATGACATTGTGTAATTAATTCTGTCCAGGTACTTAAAATGACTGAGGCGTAAACGCTTCAACTGGCTGTCCTCCCTTGCCTAAAGGACGGTTAAGTGTAAAAACTTAACTTCAAGGTTTTTCAGCCTTTTTTCTTATAAATTACGCATTTTCCACATATAGCTAGATAGCAAATTTGTCAGTATATGCGCCACAATTGGTACTAACAAATTACCGCTGAATAGGGCGCTATACCCCAAAATAATCCCGATAATCGTTGCCCAAATCACATAAGGCCATTGTTCGGAACCACTTAGGTGTAAAACTCCAAAACAAAGACTGGAGACGATGACGGCTACATGATTAGCGCCTAAAGCTGGTAGCATGACACCGCGAAATAATAATTCTTCACTTAAACCTGGTAATAACCCTAGCCAGATCAAATCTGGTAAAGCTAAAGGCTTGAGTACGAGTTTCAGGTAATAATCTGCACTTTTACGGTAGGGAGGAGAAAAGCGATAAGCTAAACTACTTAAAACAGTTATAATTAAACTTAACCCTATTCCCAAAAATAAATCTCTTGGATGCCAGTACAACTTAAATAGGGGAATGTTGCCAAAGCGCAACCACAGCTTGGCGACTATCCACAAAATAATGGCAGTCGCGCCCATAGCTACAAGTACTTGGGTACGTGTGAGGTAGGAAATTTCTGGCTCTTGGTTTTTTTGTTCAACCACAGGTATTTAGGTAATTGGTAATGGGTTTCTAATAACTGATAGCAGATGGATTGATACCAGCTTTGTGAGCGACTAATACACCTACTGCCTCTAAATATGAGTTTACCCTGATAGATTTGATTCCCAAGATTGAGGCAGGAACTTGGATCAAAGTTTTATTTTCTGCAATGGTAATTATTTGGCATTGTTTTTGGCTTAAGCTCAGTAGAGCGCTGCCACCGCAAGCATTCGCAGGTACTATAACAGCATCAACTTGATCTGCCCAAATATCTGCTGGTAAAGAATTAATAACTTCTCTTTTGACGATAAATTGGGGAGCGCTACTTAAACCGACAAGGACGCAAGGTAGAAAGGTATAACCTAATTCTTCAGCAGCGGAACGGGGGGATAAATTGGGGTCTGGAGAGGCTGGTGCAAGGGCGGGAGCATGGGCGCAGGGAATTTGAAAGGTGCGGACTAATAAATGGCTAATTACTGCTTCTGCGCCGGCTAGAGGGTCTACACCATGACCATGTCGATAGTTTTGGGCTGCTTCTTCATCTATGTTATCGGGAAAACGGGCAACAACTGCGATCGCATCTGCTCGTTCTTTTTTAATCAATATCTCCGCTGCCCGCAGTAAGCTGTCTGGGTTGCCAATTGTTCCCCAGCTTGCACCAGAAGCAGAAGTACGTAATTCTACATTTAATGGTGCATCTGTAATTACATGATTTGTAATAGTTAACCCCAAGGTGGCTCTAGCTGCATCTGCGGCTTGCAAGTGTCTCAGCATTAATTCAGGTTCAATGCCTTGGTCTAAAAGTAAACCTACTCTGTTACGGTGAACAGGACGCAAACCCCATTCCCCAGCAGCAAATTTATCTAGTCCATAACCTTCAACATAGAAAGCGTTGGGAATATTCCAGTATAAACTAGCGCCATTCATGACATTGGGATGAGTTATCAAGCGATCGCACACCTGTGATATAACTTTAGCTACTGGTAATGCGTCACCAGCATAGCCGCCAATCGCTGCCCCAATGCCTGTGGGTATAATTAAAATTGCTGTATATGGACGTTGCATAATTATTAGATCAGGCGATTATAAATCGCCACAATCATCTAACTTATTACTTATTACTACCTGTAGTCACAACAGCTTCCACAGTAGCTTTTTGCTGTTCTTCATTTACAGAAGTAATAGCCCAACGTAAGGGTTCACCTTGTTTTTTCAATTCGGCTTCAATGACTTGTTGCAATTCTGTAGGAGTTTCTTGGAGGTCGATTTCGGCAGTAATAAAATGGGTAGTCATGATGGGAAAACCTATGTATTTGTTATTTCTAGAATAGAGCTATTTTTTGCTAACTTGGTAATCAGTGATTGCGGAAAAGAAAAAGCTATGACTCATTATCCATTATCAACTACCCAGTTTACTAGTACACAATGGGGTAAATCAACCATTAAAAATTACTGAAAAGCTTGTTTAATTTGCTTTTTTAATTTTTAATTCTGCCCTGCCGTACTAGTCTTTACCAAATTGCTTTTGATAAACTATATCTTCTTTTTCTGTCTCAATTTTTAAATCAGAAAGAGGTTTAGCCACACAAAGCAGTGCATAACCTTGTTTTTGCAATTCTAGACTCACACCCATCCCGTCAGCTTGATCTACACTTCCTTGCGTAATCAAAGCAGCGCAAGTTGTGCAAACCCCTGCACCACAAGAAGTCGGCAAGTCCAAACCAGTAGCTGAAGCTGCCGATAGGATAGTTTCATTTTCAGGAACTTGCAAAGTATGTATTTTGCCTTGGTGGTTAATTTCTACGGTGTAGGTTTTGGACATATATAACAGCAGAGTGTGCAAACGGACAAATAGCTTATCATATCTGATAATATAGATGCACGGCTAACTTTTGCAATGCCAACAAAAGAATTATTTGCAAATAATATGGCAATCAGGCACTGTACAAATTGATTTACAGGCGCATATGGTAAAAAATCAAGCTCGTGAAGGCTTAATTTTTAGGCATTATGAATATATCCTTGATCAAGCTAATAATTACTTAAACTCATAGATACTAAACTTATCATAAGTAAATATACCTTGAAATTGAACTATTGTAATACTCGATTTAGAATTTAGCGCTCAAACTTGCACTAATGTAGTTTGTTATATATATTATTTTCATGATATATACTAGTCATGCTTAAATTTTTATACGTCAAATAAGGTTAATATCTATACTTAGATAGTTTAAATTGTAGATTTACCAAACATCTGAATTTATTGAGGAAAACTACATGGCAAACAAAAGATTGCAATGGTTTAAAATTGCTTTACAGATTAAAGGTTCTGTAATTACATCAGTTTATCTACGAGTTATTGGGTGCGGGATATTTGGTGTTTCAGTATCGGTACTTCACTATTTTAAAGTACCAGTTTCTCAACCTATTTTAGGGAGTGTAGTTCCCAGCATTGTTTTAGGTTTATTACTAGTTTTTCGTACAAATACAGCTTATGAAAGGTTTTGGGAAGGCAGAAAACTCTGGGGTTCTATAGTCAATACAGTCCGAAATTTAGCACGGCAAATTTGGGTATCTGTTGATGAAATTTCGGTAGAAGATAAAGATCATAAAATTGACACTTTAAATTTATTAGTAGCTTTTGCCGTATCGACTAAATTGCATTTACGAAGCGAACCTATAGATAATGAACTAGAAGAATTAATGCCAACATCTCGATATATCAAGCTGAAACTAATGAATAATCCTCCTCTAGAAATAGCTTTCTGGATTAGCGATTACTTACAACAGCAATATAACCGAAATTGCTTAAATAGCTACCAATTAAACTCTCTGCAACAACTATTAAATATCTTAGTTGATAATTTAGGTTCTTGTGAACGCATTTTAAAAACGCCAATTCCCCTAGCCTATGCTATTCATCTCAAGCAATTATTATTAATATATTGCCTGTTATTACCATTTCAAATAGTAGAGAGTCTTGGTTGGTGGACAGGGTTTATTTCTGCTTTAGTTAGTTTTACTTTATTGGGTATTGAAGCCATAGGGTTAGAAATAGAAAATCCCTTTGGTTATGATGCCAATGATTTACCTTTGGATAATATTTGTACGACAATGAAACGTAACATTTATGATTTAACGAGTTTAAAACCTAGTACAGCATGGCAAAAATAACTATCCAATGAGAAAAGTTAAAAATCTCATCAATCAAGCTTTATTCCCTTTTGTCTCCTGACTGTACACAAACGATAGATTAAAATAGATTAAAAATAAATTTTTCAACTGGCGATAAATTTACCCACAGCAGGAGTTGCTCGATTTCGTCCCTCTCTTTTTGCTGTATAAAGTGCCTCATCTGCATAAGCAATTAAACTCTCTGGAGTGGTTTCTACATTAGGAATCATACTAGCTACACCTAAACTTAAAGTAACATAATTGCTCACTTCTGACTTAGGATGAGTGATAGCCAGGGAAGCGATCGCATTTTTGATAGCCTCTGCAATTATCAACCCCCCTTCTATGTTAGTATTGGGCAAAATTGCTGCAAACTCCTCACCACCATAACGCGCAACTAAGTCTATAGATCGTTGTGGAATTAGAGCAATGGCTTGTGCCACTTGGATCAAACATTCATCTCCCCCTTGATGTCCATAGTAGTCGTTATAGCGTTTAAAATAGTCAATATCAATAAAAATCAAAGTCATAAATTGTTGTTCTCGCAGGTGTCGTTGCCACTCTATAGCCAGATATTCATCAAAGCGACGACGATTGGCAATTTTAGTTAAAGAATCTATATTACTCAATTGTTCTAAACTAGAATTAGCTTTTTCTAAAGACTGATTGATATCAGCCAATTTTTTAGCTTGAATTTTAGTACTTTCTAATAGTTCTGAGTGTTGTAAAGCTACACTAAATTGAGTCGCTAACTGTTTGATAAATTGAACTTCTACATCTGTCCAAGAGCGTGCTGCACTACATTGATGAACACATAAAAGTCCCCAGAGTTCATCTCCTTTAGTCAGAGGGAATATAATTTGAGCTTTGATTTGAAATTGTTCTAGTATTTGCAAATGACATTCTTCTAATTCAATTTCATAAATATTGGGGACAACTCGATAACGTCCTTGTTGATAAAGTATGGCATAGTTATTACTAAAACAATGATCTTCGATTTTTACAGCAATTGCAGAATCGTACATAGGTAAAACATTTTCAGAAATAAATTCTCCAGAATAGTAGTTAGATTCTGGATCAAATTTAAAAATACCAACACGATCTACTTGCAGGACTTTACGAATTTCACGCACTGTTGTTTTGAATAAAACTTCCATATCTAGCGATTCACGTATTTTGACAACTAAATCAAATAAAATTTGTTGTCTTTGATTAGCTTGATTTAATTCGATAATTTTTTGCTCCATTGCTATCAACATTTCTGCTTGCTGAACAGCAAAACCTAGTTGTGAAGCAACTTGAGCTAAAAACTGAATATCTGATTTTTTCCAATTATAATATTGAGAATGCTGATATGCTGATAGTACTCCCCACAATTGTTGACGAACAAAAATTGGTGCAGTAGCATAGTCTCGAATCTGAAACTGCTCTAAAATTTCTATATGACATTGGGATAAATTCGCTGTGTATATATCGGCGACATAAATAGTTTCATTATTACGATATCTGCCACCTTGATGTTGTTGAAGATAGGAATCATTCCAAACAGTATTTTCCCCTATCATTTGAATAGTATCAATCCCTGGTTCAACAAACTCAAAATCATTCACAAATTCTCCACCCCAATCTTCATGAAAGCGATAAACTGCAATCCTTTCTACTCCAAGTAATTTACAGGTTTCTTTGGTAGTGGTTCTAAAAATTGATTCTATATCTAAAGATGCACGAATTTTATTGATGACTCTATATAGTGCTTTCTCTTTTTCTTCTTTTTTTTGTATTTCTAACTTCTGTTGTTGAAGTTGTGCTTGTAATTGCCTAATAGTAGGTAAGTTGAAAATAATACAAACTAAATCAATGAATTTTGTAGCAATGAGTTGTAAAATAGATTTGAATTTATCAGAGAGCATGAGATTTATGTTATTTAAATTAACTATGGTAAGGTAAGTGATAATGAATAAAAGTGGTTATTAAATGCATATAAAAAGGAATAAAGAAGAAATAGATAGATAATCTTATCCTGAAAAGAGAGTATTAATCCCATTTAATGCTTGAAATTCCCGACTTTTTGCAAGAGTCGGATATTCTTATTTGAGATATTAAAAAACTTTACAACCGCCTAATACCCATTTCTAAACCCTCACATACACCAGTGAGAAAATCTAAATCTAGACTAGCAATAATATCACTTGGTTTGTGATAATTTGGATTTCGCATAAATGCAGTATCTGTCACCATCATTGCTGGATAACCCTGATCCCAAAAAGGGGCATGATCACTAAGTCGAGTTTGAGGAACCATTAAACCGCGATTCGGTGCTGGTAGCCATTGACTAGGGACACCCGTTTGGCGAATACTGCGACTTAAATTCATTAAATCCGCCAAAGTCCGCCAATTACCAATTAACCCAATAAAATCACCACGATTGGGGTAAATCAGTCCTAAAGGAGATGGGTAGCTTTGGGAACCAGGGGTAGAATCTCGATACCCTAACATTTCCAAAGACATCATCAAGCGTAAACTTTGCCCTTGTTCGCGCAACAAAGCTGCATAATCAGCACTTCCCAGTAATCCATATTCTTCCATATCAAAAGCCACTAGCCGCAACGGATATTTAATAGGTTCAGCGGCAAAATTTCTAGCAAATTCTAATAAAACAGCCACACCTGTAGCGTTATCATCAGCAGCTACTGTACCAGGTACACCATCATAGTGAGCGCCGATTAAAATGGGTGGTAAATCTAACTTTTGCTTTTTTGCTGAAGCGGGTAAATTTAAAATCAAGTTTTTGCAGCTTTTAGTCCCTACTTGAAAGGTGTGGATTTCCACACTTCCCCATTGGGCAAATTGTTGGCGAATGTATTCTTGAACAAAAAAATGTCCCGCAGTTGCCATATAGGGATCGCGTTCTCGTGCTATCTCTTGTAAATGATTTTCTAATCGCTGTTTTAATGTCAAATTAAAGATTGGTGATTGGTGGTTAGTAAAATTCTGACCTATTTTCTGTTCCCTATTCCTGATTCCCTGTTGCCCCACTGCAAATGCTATCCTAGTGCAAGCAAGTAGCGCCTCCAGCTAAAATTTTTCCAATTCTTGATTTAATGGTGATAATTATACCATTGGGCGGTTTTCATCATTGAGCGCCAAGCAAGAGGAAGTCTCGCCTAATCATAATAAATGTATAAGAAACGCTTAGGAGAAGAGTAACGCATGGGCAAGGTAGTCGGCATCGACTTGGGTACAACCAACTCAGTAGTCGCCGTGATGGAGGGTGGCAAGCCGGTGGTGATTGCCAATGCAGAAGGAATGCGAACAACCCCCTCAGTCGTTGGCTTCAGCAAAGAAGGGGAAAGGGTAGTTGGGCAGATGGCAAGACGGCAAACCGTTCTGAATCCTCAAAATACCTTTTTTGCAGTTAAACGCTTTATTGGGCGGAAATATGGTGAACTTAACCCAGATTCCAAGCGTGTGCCATACACTATCCGCAAAGATGAAATGGGCAATATTAAAGTTGCTTGTCCTCGGTTAAATAAGGAATTTGCCCCAGAGGAAATTTCAGCTATGGTGCTGAAGAAATTGGCAGATGATGCTAGTCGCTATTTGGGAGAGGCTGTGACTGGGGCTGTAATTACTGTTCCTGCTTATTTTAATGATTCCCAACGCCAAGCTACCCGTGACGCGGGCAGAATAGCTGGTTTAGATGTGCTGCGAATTCTCAATGAACCAACTGCGGCATCTTTGGCTTACGGATTAGATCGGGGAGAAACGGAAACCATCTTAGTTTTTGATTTGGGTGGTGGTACGTTTGATGTGTCGATTTTGGAAGTAGGTGATGGCATATTTGAAGTTAAAGCCACTAGTGGAGATACCCAATTAGGTGGTAATGATTTTGATAGAAAAATAGTTGATTGGTTGGCAGAGCAATTTTTAGAAGTAGAAGGTGTAGACTTAAGACGCGATCGCCAAGCTTTGCAAAGATTAATGGAAGCAGCAGAAAAAGCGAAAATAGAACTTTCTGCCGTCAGCGTCACCGATATTAACTTACCCTTCATCACTGCCACAGAAGATGGCCCCAAGCATTTAGAAACTCGACTGACGCGATCGCAATTTGAAGAACTGTGTGGCGACTTAATCACCAGAGTGCGAACCCCTGTTAAACGGGCGCTAAAAGATGCCGGACTTTCATCTAGAGATATTGAAGAAGTTGTACTAGTGGGCGGTTCCACAAGGATACCGATGGTAAAACAGCTAGTTCGGGATTTAATTGGCATCGAACCTAACGAAAACGTCAACCCTGATGAAGTTGTGGCCGTTGGTGCTGCTATTCAAGCAGGTATTCTCGCAGGTGAACTCAAAGATGTGTTGCTGTTAGATGTCACACCCCTATCTTTGGGATTAGAAACCATTGGCGGCGTGATGAAAAAACTGATTCCCCGCAACACAACTATACCAGTACGACGCTCTGACATTTTTTCCACCTCTGAAAATAACCAAAACAGTGTAGAAATCCACGCTGTCCAAGGTGAAAGAGAAATGGCAACAGATAATAAGTCTTTAGGACGGTTTAAGCTGTATGGCATCCCACCAGCCCCCAGAGGCATACCCCAAGTTCAAGTATCATTTGATATTGATGCCAACGGTATTTTACAGGTAACTGCTTTAGATCGGACTACGGGCAGAGAGCAAAGTATCACAATTCAAGGCGCTTCTACTTTAAGTGAGTCAGAAGTGAATCGGATGATTCAAGATGCCGAAAAATACGCCGACATCGACCGGGAAAGGAAAGAACGGGTAGAAAAACGCACTCGTTCCGAGGCATTGATTTTGCAAGCAGAACGGCAATTGAGGGAAGTAGCCTTAGAAATGGGGATGCAATTTGCCCGTAACCGTCGCCAACGCATTGACAATATTTGCCGAGAATTGCGTGAAAGTTTAAAAGATAATGACGATCGCGGTATTGACCAAGCCTACGCTGACCTGCAAGATGCTCTGTATGAGCTAAATAGGGAAGTGCGAGAGTATTATGCTGATGATGAAGATGAAGACTTGTTTGGCGCTATCCGTGACATTTTCACCGGCGATAAAGAAAAAGAACGAGAACGGGATTATCCCAGAGATACCTATCGAGAACGTGATTCTTACAGCCGGGACTATGGCAGAGATAATACCAAAGACTATGGCAAAGACTATGGTCGAGAAAATCGTTCTTCGTCCTATGATAGTCCTCCCCCACGCAGAAGCCGTCCCAGCTATCAGGATAATTGGGATGATGACGATGATTGGCTCTAAGGTAATTTTAGATTTTGGACTTTAAATTTTAGATAGGGGATTAACTGTATGAAGTCTAAAATCTAAGTTCCAATATTTGCTCCCGTCAGTGATAAGTAGAAGCACAACTGACAACTGACAACTAACCACTGACCGAAAAATTTTAGATTTTGGATTTTAGATTTTGGATTGGGAATTTTCGGTACAAGCCCTGCCCCTTCAAGGCGGAATTAATCCAAAATAGCCAATCTAAAATCCTCAAACTACACACTTTAGGGTGGAGTCAATCCAAAATCCAAAATCGTAAATCCAAAATTGATTGACATCTAAATTTAAATAACTGAACTATGCAAAATTTGCAGAATTTTCGGGATTATTACGAGATTTTGGGAGTAACGAAAGAAGCCTCTAGCGAAGAAATAAAAAAAGTTTATCGCAGGTTAGCAAGGCAATATCACCCTGATCTTAATCCAGGTAACAAGGAAGCAGAAGAAAAATTTAAGACTATTGGTGAGGCTTATGAAATCCTTTCCGACCCCAGTAGGCGATCGCAATACGACCAGTTTAGCCGCTACTGGAAACAAAAAGGCTTTGCTGGTGCTAAACAACAAACACAAAAACCCAAAGCTTGGGGAGATAATCGTGCCAACGGTCGCAGTAATCAGGAAGTAGACCCCAGCGAGTTTCCTGATTTTGAAAGTTTTATTAATACGGTAATTGGTGTCAGCAGTCGCCAAGATAATAAAAATACGGCAGCTGATACCACTCCTAGCGACCCGTTTCGGACTCCCAGAACCAAAGTTTCATATACAGTTAACACCCCACCCCGCACCACCCGCAGGGATATAGAAGCTCGATTAACCTTACCCCTAGAAAAGGCTTATCAAGGTGGTAACGAACGCATTCGTTTAGAAGATGGGCGATCGCTAGAAGTAACTATGCCTCCAGGTATGGTAACAGGTCAAACCATCCGTCTGCGAACTCAAGGCATTGGCGGCGGCGATTTATACTTAAAAATTACCGTAGACCCCCATCCATTATTTAAACTAGAAGGTTCTAACATTTTCTGTCAAGTTCCTGTAACTCCCAGTGAAGCAGTCTTAGGAGGACAAGTAGAAGCACCAACCCTAGACGGGCCAGTAAAAATGACCATTCCCCCCGCTGTGAGATCAGGTCAAAGATTTCGGTTAGCTAATAAAGGCTATCCTGGTGATAACGGTAAACGCGGCGATCAATTAGTAGAAGTTCAAATCGTCACACCCAAAAATATTACAGATGAAGAAAGACAGCTTTACGAAAAATTGCGGGAAATTGAAACCTTTAAACCCCGTGCTGATTTAATTTAATTGTCTGATAGCGTAGCGTGGCGTAGCCATATCAGGATGTCCAGGATTTAAGGATTAACAGGATGAAAAAGAGGATTTGACAATTAATAGATATCTCCAGAAATTACAGCAGTTTTCATGTAATTAGACCACCTCTTAATTCCTCTTTGCGCCTCTGCGTCTCTGCGTGCAATAAAAAAAATGTGGTTAATTTGCCCGAATACCTGAAAATATCTGTACTTTAGCCACCCTTATTTGATGCAGGAAAAATGTGTACACCATTACCTGTTGTAGATAACTCTACCTTCGTACCTACAGGTATAGCTTTACTCGCCATGAGTCGCGCATGAATCTCTTTTCCCGAAAGAGTTTTTAAACAGTATTGATATTCCCGTCCTAAAAAGCGGCGGGTAGTAATAATAACAGGTGCATCCGTAGCTGGTTTTAAAAGCAAGTCTTCTTGGCGGATCATAATTTCGCCAGTATCACAGTTAAAATCAGTTGGGATGCTAAAACTACCAACTTCGGTTTCCCAGACATTACCTTGACGACGAGCAGGAATGAAGTTAGCTTGAGTGACAAATTCGGCCACAAACCGGGATGATGGATGGGTATAAATTTCTTCTGGTGTGCCTAGTTGTTCTAAATTTCCTTGCTGCATAACTCCAACCACATCAGATATAGCTAGTGCTTCTTCTTGATCATGGGTGACAAAAATAGCTGAAGTCCCTGCGGCTTTGAGAATATCTCGAATTTCTTCCCGCAATCTTAATCTAACTTGAATATCCAGATTACTTAATGGTTCATCTAATAGCATAATCTGGGGTTTTGGTGCTAAAGCCCTAGCTAAAGCTACTCGTTGCTGTTGTCCCCCAGAAAGTTCGTAGGGGTAGCGTTTTTCTAAACCTTGGAGTCTAACTAATTCTATAACTTCAGCGACGCGCTTTTGTTTTTGCTCTTTACTAAATTGTTTTAAGCCAAAGGCGACATTTTCTAAAATATTAAGATGGGGAAATAGGGCATAGTCTTGAAAGACAACGCCGATATCACGCTGTTCGGGTGGTATGTTGATTGCATTATTACTAACTACCTGTCCAGCGATTTCAATTGTTCCTACTTGCAGACGTTCAAAGCCAGCAATTAATCGCAACAGTGTAGTTTTACCACAACCAGATGGGCCAAGTAATGCCAGTATGTCTCCTTGTTGCAATGTTAAAGATACATTATTTACTGCCGGAAAAACACTTTGAGCAAATTGCTTAGTGACATTCTGTAAATTAAGAATTGCTTGTTGCATGGCTAAATTATATCAATTCAAGAAATAGGGAACAGGGAACTGGAAGTATTCCGTGTAAGGGCGAAGCATTCGGAAAATAAACTTGGGAAAAACCGATAAATTATCGCCCGAATGCTTCGCCCCTACTACTTCCGGGGTATCAATCCAAAATCTAAAATCGCATGACATTAAAACTTGGTTTGGATTTCTGGTTTAATATTAATTTTCTCTTTTTTAATATTTTCTTGAGATAACACTAATAAAGTTGCACCTGTAGAAACTAATAACATAGCTAATGAACCAGCAGCGGCATCAGCAAAGTCCACATTTTCTGTAGCTTGCCAAATTTGCACGGCTAAGGTATTGAAACCGATGGGTGCTAATAACATAGTCGCGGGTAGTTCTTTAATAGCTGTCAAAAACACCAACACTGCACCACTTAATATCCCCGGTTGCACTAGAGGTAAGGTGACATCTTTTAAACTTTGCCAAGCTGTTCTCCCTAGACTTCGGGCTGATTCTTCTAGTTGGGGATTGACTTGTAAAAGGGAGGTGCGGACTGTTCCTACTGTTTGCGGTAAAAATAACACTAAATAGGCAAACACTAGCATTGGTAGGGTTTGGTATAAAAATGGTAGATAGTTAGCCCCAAAAAATACTAGAGATAAGGCGACTACAATTCCCGGTACACCAAATCCTAAGTAAGAACAGCGTTCAATCATGGCTGTAATTTTACTGGGGAAGCGAACTGATAAAATTGCCACTGGTAGGGCAAAGATGATGATAGCTAAAGCTGCTAGTGCCGCAGCCAAAATTGAATTAAGGGCAGATGGTAGTAAGTTAGGAAAGTTGTAGCCGCTGTTAAATCCCCTCATTAACCAAAATAAGGTGATACCTACTGGTAACACTACACCTAAGCTAGTAATGAGTAGACAAAAGGCAAAGGCCGGCCATTTCCAAATGCCTAATTTGCTAATTTTGGGTGGACGTAGGGAAGCTGAACCACGACTATAATAAGCTGCGCGCGATCGCACTCGATACTCTAACCATAAAATTAACAGTACCAATATCACCAACATTAATGATAAAGCCGCTGCTGAATTCCGGTTAAAACTAGCTTTGTATTGCAGAAAAATTACCCGTGTAAAGGTATCAAACCGCATCAAAGAAGGTGTCCCAAAGTCCCGCAAAGCATACAAAGCTACCAATAACCCCCCGGCAATCATTGATGGTTTCAATTGGGGTAAAACCACCTTAAAGAAGGTTTCTCGATTGCTATAACCCAAACTCTGGGCAGCTTCTTCTAAGGAAGGATCTATCCCTTGCAGTCCAGAACGGACGCTTAATAGCAGATATGGAAAGGTAAATAGAGTAATGGCTAAAACTGTTCCCGGAAAACCATAGATAGAAGGTAATTCTTCCACCCCTAAAGGTGCTAATAACAACTGCAAAAAGCTACCCTTGGGTGCTAAAGTTGCAATCAAGGCAAAACTACCTACATAGCTGGGAACTGCCAGGGGTAATGTTGTCGCTATTAGCCAAAACCTCCTGCCGGGTAAGTCTGTTCGCACGGTTAAAAATGCTAACGGCACGGCAATCAGTGTAGAAAATACAGTCACTGTTGCTGCCATTGCCGCACTATTAAAGAATACGGAGATATTGCGCGGACGAGATATCAATTTCCATAACTCATCCCCACCAATACCTATAGTGCGGATGACTAAGTAAACTAACGGTAGAGCAATGGATATTGCCACTACTCCAGCCGCTAATGTGAGAAATAATGGAGGACGAACCGATTTCAATTTCTACAAAACTCCTGCGTCTTGTAATAATTCTAATGTTCCTGGCAAATCATTCAAGTTTGTCAGGTTGAGATTTGGTCGATTAATCTGGCTGAGTGGTACTTGGTTGGCTGGGCCTGCTACTCCTTTAACCAAGGGATATTCGTTAGTTTCTTTGGCAAAGTATGTTTGTGAACTCGGTTTGAGCAAGTAGCCAATAAATCTTTCTGCTTCGGCTTTTTGCTTGGTGGAGTTCATAATTGCCACTCCGGCGATGTTAATCATCGATCCTGCGTCTTTTTTGGTGTAGTGAGTAGCTACAGGAACATTAGGGTTAGTTTTTTTGAAGTTAGCTAGGTAATAGTTGTTTACTAAACCGATTTGAGTTTCACCGCGTCCTAGTGCTTCGACAATTGCTGTGTTGTTGCGGTAATCTTTGACTCCGTTGGCTTTCATTGCTTTAAGCCATTGCAGAGTTTTTGGCTCTCCCTCTAGTACGCGCATCGCTGTCACAAATGACTGAAATGAGCCATTAGTTGGGGCCCACGCTACTTTACCACGCCATTGTGGTTTGGTTAAGTCCGAAATGGAATTTGGCAGTTGGTTCTTTTTGACTAGCTTGGTGTTGTAGTTAAGGACACGAGCGCGTCCAGAAATACCCATCCAATGTCCTTTGGGAGAGCGAGAGCCAGCATCTACTTGATTCAACAAGTTAGAGGAAATAGGCAGTGTGCGCTTTTGTCTTTCTAGTGTACCTAAAGCACCTGCGTCTTGAGCAAAGAATATATCTGCACGGCTATTTTTGCCTTCTTCCAAAAGTGCGATCGCTAATTCGGCTGTATCACCATAACGCACTTGAATATTCAAGTTTAAATCTTTTTTCGCTTGTTCGAGCAATGGCTTAATCAGTTTTTCCCCTCTCCCAGAATAGATAGTTAGGGTTTTTGTCTGCGCGTTTACACCCAGTCCTATTCCCGAACTGAGCATAAAAGCTAAAGCTCCAACTGAAGCTTTGATTAAAGTTGAATTTTTCAATGCTCTAGCCTCCAATACATTTAACAGGAAGTTTTAGTAATAATTTCACAGTCTCAAGTAATACCACGAGTTAGTGTAGTAAATCAATAAGAATTCTCAAAAATTTTATATTTTATTTCATCCTAAATGAAAAAATATCCTGTTAGAACCATCAACTTATCTCTGAAAAATCCATAAAATTGTGAATTAAAGCACTAAATATCAGGTTAATATCGTTTTAGAGTCACGCCATAATTTTTTTGTGTGTTGAGAAACTATACTAACTAAGTTCCAATAAATACTTGATAATACTTTTCATTAAATTAACGATATAGCTCAAATGCAATAGCTAACAAATGAAAAATATTATCATATAGTCCTTGGTGTGGGGTATCAAAATGTTTTCAAACAAAATTTCCTTATGGATGTTGGCAGCTACAACCCTGACATCCCAAGCTTTTTATGCACAATTGGCAACCGCTTCTGAGCAACCTTAATACCCACATTCCGCAGATATTGAAGCAGATTAAATAATTATGAATTGTAAAAATACAAAGCCTGAAATGGTTATCTGGTAATCATTTCAGGCTATTTTTTTGTAAAATAATAAGCGTCAAAGCTTCTACAGCCGTTGAACCCTCGTAATTTGGCTAAGGTATTGTACTAAAAACGGGTTAAAAGTGTCATTCTGATAGCGCAGCGTGGCGTTAGCCATACGAAGTGAAGAATCTCCGAGATACTTCTCTACGAGACGCTCCGCGAACGCTGCACTACGTTACGCTCAGTATGACATAAGTCCAGATTTTACCCTTTTGCAGTATAAAAACTAGTTGACAAGCATCTATCAAGCTGAAACCCCTACTGATTCTGGTCTGACTACACTTGTTCATTACGTCCAAGCGTCTTTCATTCACTTTTGTTGCCGACCAAGATGCTTCTGTCAAAAAGTGATGAAGGGAGGTGGTAAGTTACACCTACAGCGTTTTCTGCCATCTGAAACAGGTTTTTTCGCTCGCTTTCTCCTAATAACCCCCCTAAATATTGTCTAAACTCCCTTTTTTGTGCTTTATGATTAAATAAATCATCAAACCTTTGACACCATTTTTCAAAGCATGGGGGCATGGCTGTGGGTGTTGTCTCTTTCATGAGGTTAGTTTGATGTGAAAGCTATGCTATCTCTGCATTATAACCTCTTTTGCTCTCTTTTTTTGCCTAAGTCCCGTTAGCCCGATCCAATCCAGTGCGTCACTCCCTGCGGTAGTCTAGATAGATGTGAATTTATCGCCTGGTTTGACATATAGTTTTATGACTTCAGTTTCTAGTCCTCCCCGCACTATTCGTATTGGTTCACGTAAAAGCCAACTTGCTCTGGTCCAAACACACTGGGTAAGAGAGCAACTTCAGAAAAGCTTTCCTGATATCACTTTTGAAGTCCATACCATGTCTACTCAAGGTGACAAAATCCTGGATGTAGCATTAGCCAAAATTGGTGATAAAGGTTTATTTACCAAAGAACTGGAATTGGGAATGATCAATCAGGAGATTGATTTTGCAGTTCATTCCCTTAAGGATCTGCCAACGAAGTTACCAGAAGGGTTAACATTGGCAACAATTACCGAACGTGAAAATCCAGCAGATGCGCTGGTACTGCATGAAAAATATAAAGGACAGACAATCGACACTTTACCTAAAGGTGCGGTAATTGGGACATCTTCCTTGCGACGGCTGGCACAGTTACGCAATAAATTTCCCCATTTTACATTTAAAGATGTGCGGGGAAACTTAATTACACGCATGGAGAAACTGGATAAAGGTGATTATGATGCTTTGATTTTAGCGGTAGCTGGGTTAGAAAGATTGGGAATGAGCGATCGCATTCACCAAGTTTTACCCCCAGAAATTTCTCTCCATGCCGTCGGACAAGGCGCTCTGGGCATAGAATGTCGTGCAGATGACAGCGAAGTCATTTCCATCCTCAAAGCCATTGAACACCCCCAAACACGCGATCGCTGTCTAGCTGAACGAGCCTTTCTCCGTTCCTTAGAAGGTGGTTGTCAAGTACCCATTGGTGTAAATACAGAAATAGTTGATGGTAATTTAACGCTAACAGGTATTGTTGCCAGCGTTGATGGTCAAAAACTGGTACAAGATACTGTTACTGGACTAGCCAAAGATGCGGAAAAGCTAGGTACAGAACTAGCAAATATTTTACGCCAACAAGGCGCTACGGAAATTTTAGAAACAATCTTCACCGAAATTCAACGCGGATCATAAGTGGACTAGAGACTGGGAAGATGAGGGAGATGGTGAAGATAATAATGTATTAATTTACTTCTGACTCCTGACTCCTGACTCCTGACTCCTGCCTTTTACCAATTACCAATAAATACCATGCGGATTTTATTTGTTGCAGCTGAAGCTGCTCCCATTGCCAAAGTAGGCGGAATGGGTGATGTTGTGGGTGCATTACCGAAAGTCTTAAGAGAAATGGGGCATGATGTGCGAATATTCTTGCCTTACTATGGCTTTCTTCCAGACAAAATGGAGATTCCGAAAGAACCTGTATGGACTGGAAATGCCATGTTCCAGGACTTTTCCGTTTATGAAAGCGTTCTGCCTGGAACTGATGTCCCATTGTATTTATTTCAACATTCTTCCTTCAATACCCGCCGTATTTATGGCGGAGAAGATGAAGATTGGCGGTTTACCTTTTTCTCCAATGGTGCAGCGGAATTCTGCTGGAATTACTGGAAGCCAGAAATCGTTCACTGTCACGATTGGCATACAGGAATGTTACCAGTTTGGTTGAACCAATCCCCAGATATCACCACTGTATTTACCATTCATAACCTAGCTTATCAAGGTCCGTGGCGTTGGTATTTAGAGAAAATTACTTGGTGTCCCTGGTATATGCAAGGACATAACACCATGGCCGCAGCAGTTCAGTTTGCCAATAAGGTAAACACAGTTTCTCCCACCTATGCAGATCAAATCAAGACCCCTGCTTACGGTGAACAAATCGAGGGTTTGCTGTCTTTTATTAGTGGGAAACTATCAGGGATTATCAACGGCATAGATACAGAAGTTTATAATCCTGCCAATGATAAATACATCACCCAAACTTTCACCACCGATACCTTAGACAAACGCAAAGCCAACAAAATTTCTTTGCAAGAAGAAGTAGGGTTAGAAGTCAATTCTAATGCCTTTCTCATTGGCATGGTGACAAGGTTAGTGGAACAAAAGGGTCTGGATTTAGTCATGCAAATTCTAGACCGCTTCATGGCTTATACAGATGCTCAATTTGTTTTGCTGGGAACAGGCGATCGCTATTATGAAACCCAAATGTGGCAATTAGCATCTCGCTATCCCGGACGCATGGCAACTTACTTACTCTATAACGATGCTCTTTCTCGTCGCATTTACGCTGGTACTGATGCTTTCCTCATGCCTAGCCGTTTTGAACCCTGCGGTATTAGCCAAATGATGGCTTTGCGTTACGGTTCTGTCCCCATTGTCCGTCGCACAGGTGGATTAGTTGACACCGTATCACATTACGACCCAGTCAATGAAGCCGGTACTGGCTACTGCTTCGATCGCTATGAACCATTAGACCTGTTCACCTGCATGATTCGCGCTTGGGAAGGTTTCCGTTTCAAACCCCAATGGCAAGAATTACAAAAACGCGGTATGAGTCAAAACTTCAGTTGGTATGAATCTGCCAAGCAGTACGATAAGCTGTACAAATCAATGTACGGTTTGCCAGAAGAAGAACCCACACCAGAAGAACCAAAGTTAATTTTAACCGAGTCTAATGGTAAGACCTGATTAGTAATATAGAGCGAATAACGGGGGCTTCCCATCCCCTGTTATATGTTTTTCAAGATAAGCAATAAAAGATGAAATTTTTAACTTGTCTGCCTCGGTAATTATTCAATCTCCTGACTTCTGACTCCTGACTCCTAAATTCTTACTTGTGATCATTTAATTTATATTCACGCTGATTTAAAAAATCTAATAATTTCACGGACATGATCAAGAAATTGCCCATCAGTGGAAAGTTGTGCGATCGCATTTCTGGCTTCTCTAGACAGACGCTCATGTTCAGATTGGTTTGTAGCGCGTACTTCCTCTAAACTAGCAACAATCCGCGCTAATTCTCGGCGTGTTTCTTCCGAAAACCGTTGATTATTTGCTACTAAAGAATAAGGCTGTTCTGGGTTAAGTTGCTCCTCTAAAGATTGCACTTTTTGCTCTATTTCATAAAAACGGTTACGCAGTTCCACAATATCTTCCCGTGGATAGGTAAATGCTTGACGAATCATTCTCAACCGAGCATATAAATACTCGTAGGCGCTGATAGCTGGACGCAATAAAGTTAATAATAAAGCTGCACCAGAACTAATATATCCAACGGTACTAATACCTGTAACAGCCAGGATATACAAAGCAAAGGCTGAAACTAAGTGTAACCCAATAGCAATCAAGAGCGATCGCTTGGCTAAAACTTTTACATACTTAACTTGTTTCTCATCTACGGAAATGTTTTTTTCTATAGATTCTGCTGCTTCAGCTAAAACTTCTTTAGCCTGAAAATGGACATTCCACGGAACTGTCACAATTACCAATAACCACCAAAAACTCGCCCCACCAATTACCCAATCGAGAAAGCTACCAGCAGATACATGAAACCACTGCAAAACACCAAAAGCCAGTAATACTGTGACAATAATTCCCACAATCGAACTTATAAAAAAGTTGAAATACATCTTTTTATGTCTCCAATAAAACTCCTACTTCTATCTTGACTACAAGTTAACGGATATACCGAGAATGTTGTGATGGTTTTTCTACTAGCACATCATAATTAAAATAAATCAAATGTCAAAAAATATCATCTTTTTTTTGCCACAATCTTGACAAACATACCCTATATGTGGGAATCAACAACTATAGTCATTAAAAGCAAACTCAGCGTTTTAAGTATTCTTTGTCTAAACTTTATGGAAACTTGACAATTAATAGTACAGGATATAGGATATGTTTATCTTGGGCGTTTAATGAAAACCTTATCCATCAATAGAAAATTAAACCCCTAAAAGATAAGTAAAAACTTCAGCATCTTGGTAGGTTCGTTTTAGTAGGGTCGTTCGGGTGTCATCGGAAAAACCCCAGGTCTAGATAGACATGGATTTTCATAGTGTGCGATCGCAAAGCTGACCTTTGGCGTTCGCGTAGCGTCTCGTTAGAGTAGCCTCTTGTAGAGAAGGTATCGCAAAGCTGACCGTCAAAGTAGCATACTTTAGGTATAGTTATCGCTAACAGCTACTGCTGCCAGCAGATCGTAGTTTGGGTAATTGAATTAAAATCTAGGTTTTATTTTGCATAGAGTTTAACCCGGATTTCCCTCATACCCATTGCTATAAATATTAAGCTCTGACTGCTTTACCACGGTACAGAGAGCAAGCTTAACGCAGATTAACAGTGGGATTAACTCCTATTCCTGACTGCTTGCTATCCATAGCAACTTTGACTACTTCACCGAAGTAGTGCTGAGTAACGAGTGCTGAGTAAAAAAGTCTAATTAATTGTACGCTGCTCAACGCCCAGCTACCGCTTTAAGTGTAGCTATGTAGGGCTGACAGCACAAGAGGTTTAAAACCCCTACATTCAAGTAAGGAATTTCCTCATGCAGATTAATCGCAGAGTGAACTCCTTCCTATCCTCTACTCCAATTCATATCAACTCTGGCTACTCAACTACAGCACAGAGAAATTTTTTCACGCAGATTAACAGCAAAGACGAGCCGATTACAAAGCAGTAACGGCAATTTATCAAAACTTGAAAAAGCCAAAAATACTACAGAATTATGACTGAAAAAGTAGATATCTCCACACTTAATGGCACAAACGGTTTTATCATCATCAATGGCGACACAAACGATGACAACTTAGGCTACTCAGTTAGCAATGCGGGAGATATTAACGGTGACGGTGTTGATGACATAATTATCGGCGCTCCCCAAGCCGACCCTCAAGCAAAAGGTAATGCTGGAGCCAGCTACGTAGTATTTGGCAGCAAAAACGGCTTTGCTCCTACCATTGACATCTCCACCCTAAATGGGATCAACGGTTTTACTATCCTCGGTGCTACTGAAAGTGAGGCAGCAGGTCGTTCTGTTAGTGCAGCAGGAGATGTGAATGGCGACGGCATCGACGACATAATTATCGGCGCTCCCTTTGCTGACACCAATAACAACAATAACATTGGCAGCAGCTATGTAGTATTTGGCAAAAATAGTTTCAGTTCCAATTCCACCATTGACCTCTCCAACCTTGGTAACAACGGCTTAGTCATCAACGGTCTGAATGCAGAAGACGAATTAGGCTACTCAGTCAGCAGTGCCGGAGATATCAACAATGACGGCATTGACGATCTAATTATCGGCGCTCCCAATGCCTATACCACCTCCAACGGCAAGCCTGGACAGACTTACATAGTATTTGGTGCGAGTAACTTTGATTCCAGTTTCGACCTCAACACCCTTAATGGCAGCAACGGTTTTGTCATCAACGGACAGAGCATAGAAGACTACTCAGGCTTATCCGTCAGCAGTGCTGGAGACATCAACAACGACGGCATTGATGACCTAATTATCGGCGCTCCCCAAGCTATTCCCAATGGTACAAATTCCGGGCAAGCTTACATAGTATTTGGCAAAAATGGCAGCTTTGATGCCAGTTTCGACCTCAACAGCCTTGATGGCAGCAACGGCTTTATTATCAATGGCCAAGAAGGTGACAAATTAGGCTTCTCCGTCAGCAGCGCTGGAGATATTAACAACGACGGCATTGATGACCTAATTATCGGCGCACATGATGCCGACCCCAATAGCATCACAAATGCTGGTCAAAGCTATGTAGTATTTGGCAAAAATGGTAACTTTGATCCCATCTTTGACCTCTCCACCCTCAATGGTACTAACGGTTTTAGCATCAACGGCATTACCGAATTTGACAACTCAGGCTGGTCTGTCAGTGGTGTGGGAGATATAAGCGGAGATGGCATCGACGATTTAATTGTTAGCGCCAACAATGCAGATCCCAATGGTGAAAGTTCTGGTCAAAGCTATGTAGTATTTGGCAAAAATGGCAGCTTTGCTTCTGCCATCAACCTTACCGATATTGATGGTACTAACGGCTTTATCATCGACGGCATTGCCGAATTTGACAACTTAGGTAATTCAGTTAGTGGTGCAGGAGATGTAAATGGTGACGGCATCGCTGACCTAATTCTCAGCGCCCCCTTTGCCTCCTCCCAATCTGGGGAAGGCTACATAATTTTTGGCATCAATAGCGCCCCTACAGATTTGCTCTTAAGCAACAATAGTATTAATGAAAATGTTGCCTCTGAAACCGTAATTGGTACATTTACTACCACTGATCCCAACATCAAAGTTCAAACTTTCTCCTATAGCCTAGTTGCTGGAGATGGAGATGCTGATAATGATGCTTTTAGCATTGATGGTGAAAGTCTGAAAATCAACCAATCTCCAGACTTTGAAAGCAAGGTAATTTACAACATCCGCGTCAAAACAACAGACCAAGGTGGACTCTCCTATGAGAAGGAGTTGACTATCAATGTTAATGACCTTGACGACGCAGGGAATAATACAGCACCCACAGATTTAGCATTAACTGCAATCACTATTGATGAAAATGTTGCCTCTGAAACAGTAATTGGCACATTTATCACCACTGACTCAGATTCAGGTGATACCTTCACATACAGCTTAGTTGATGATGATAACTATCCTGACAATAGTGTTTTCAGTATTGATGGTGAAAGTCTGACAATCAACCAATCTCCAGATTTTGAAACCAAGTCAAGTTATCTAATTAAAGTTAAAACTACAGACCAAGATGGACTTTCCTATGAGAAAGAATTGACTATCAATGTTAATGACATCAATGAAACAGGTACAAATGTAGCGCCTACAGATTTAGCATTAACTGCAATCACTATTGATGAAAATGTTGCCTCTGAAACAGTAATTGGCACATTTATTACCACTGACTCAGATGCAGGTGATACTTTTACATACAGCTTAGTTGATGATGATAACTATCCTGATAATAGTGTTTTCAGTATTGATGGTGAAAGTCTGAAAATCAACCAATCTCCAGATTTTGAGACCAAGTCAAGTTATCTAATCCGAGTTAAAACTACAGATCAAGATGGACTTTTCTATGAGAAAGAATTAACTATCAATGTTAATGACATCAATGAAGAACCTACAAATGGTGGTTCCTCAACTACTAAGTTAGTCAAAATTAGTGATGATGTCTTTCAAATCCAAACCAACAATAGTAAAGCCACACTTGAAGTTACACTCACCGGACTTAGTTCTAGCCTTGTCAATGAATTAGGTGCATTTACTGTTGATGATGCAGCTGGCACAATTAATGGTATTGCCCCTGGAGAAGCTGGATATGCTGAGGCAGCATTGGCGAACAGTAAGGTAATTTTCTCGGCTATTTCCAAAAATCCTCAGCAGTTTGATACAAATAATATCAATAAGTTATTAGGATTTGATCCCAATGATAACTTAAGATTTTATGTGGTCAAAAATGGCTCGACTGATTCCGTAAAAGCTGGAATCACGTCTATTTCCAACATAATTTTTCCTAGTTCTTCAACTCTCCAAAGTACAGACTTAGGTAATAATAATTTCTCTCTCGCTTGGGAAGATGGTTCTGGTAATCCTCAAGGATTCGAGGATTTGGTTGTCAAGATTAAGGCTACAGATAATCCTTTACCTCTGGGTACAGGTTTGCAAGACCGTTCACAGGGAGAAAACATTGATTTACGAGATGTTCCTGGTTTGGTGAATGCTGAGTTTACAGTCTATCGAGAAGCAGCCTTCGATAACTATGTTGGTTTCTATAAAGTGACTGATGAAAATGGTGGAATTGATATTAATGGTGATGGTACTGCTGATATCTTACCTGGGCAAGCTGGCTATACTCAAGCAGCGGTTAATCAACATTTAAGTAATCTTGGTTTGAGTGTTAGTAATGGACAAACAGCAAATTTTAGTGGCACTTTAGAAGGTGGTGCTATCTATGTGCCATTTCTAATTGTAAATAGTAGACCTGATGCTGTTCTTGATAACAATTCAAATAATGATCCAGCCGTTTACTTTACTTTCTTAGGTGCTAATTCAGATCAAACAGATCATGTCCGTCTTTTAGGTGATAACACCTTTGGCTTTGAAGATTTAGTGAATGGTGGTGATGAAGATTTTAACGATATCGTTGTCAAATTTGAGTTACAAGCGATCGCATAGAAATCTTTGAGGATGTTTGAAAAGTCTACGGTTGTGTCGAGATTTCCCCTTTAAAAAGGGAATAAGCTTCTCAAAGCCCTCCTGACCATTAAGGGCGGGAAAACCCCGCCCCTACAGGCTTTGCATTGAAAACTGTACTTCACTAATCTGACAACTGCTACAGGTGTTTTGATTTACTCAAATATTGATACTATTGGGAATGCGAGAAGGCAAAAGATAGGAATATTCAATGCCGTTTTCTGTTAAACGCTGCTGATTTCGGGCTTTGATTTTGGCTTCAATCTCTAATAAGTCATTTTGAAATTGAGCGAGTATTTGTCTATCAATTTTATCTGCAAATTGAATTAAATCAGAACTTCCCAAATTACCCCAAAAAATTCCGCATTGAGTGGAAGTTAACCGCATCTGCTGTAAATCTTTATCTGTTGAGGGTAAAAATTCCTCTAAACTGGTTGGTGTATCTGGTCGGTTGTAGTTTGCAAAGGGTGCATTGGGGACGTAGCCAAAGTAATCGAATTGGCTAAAGTTTATGGCTGCGTGTTGGGGGCCACAGGTAAAGATGGTGATAGTGGCTATGTCGATTAGTTGTTGCAAACTACCAATTTTTGTAAACCCAGGTACACGGGGATATGAAGGTAATTCTTGGGGTTCTATTCCTGATTCTGTGACTAATTCTTTGGGGAACCATGCAGGTGCTTGGGGAAAGTCTGATTTGGGACGGGTGTTTAAAGGTGCGCTTAATTCATCAGCCCAAGCTTGTAAATAGGGGTCTTGTTGTACTGCTTTGTCGTCTGGGTAGTAACGCTGTAAATAACGAGTGGTATATTTAGCGATCGCTTCCCATAATAACAAAGCATCGTCTCGGTAAGGAAAATCTGGTAATAACTTCGGCTCAATTCCCCGCACTTCGATGTCATTCAACAGGGAATAATACCAAAAAGACTTCTCTCGATAAGCCTGATTCATCAATTTAGAAGATGCTTCCAGGGTGGGAGCCATTAAATTCTCAATTGCTGATCCTGCTGCTAAAAGTACGTTATTAACCCGATTATTAATGGCAATTAAAAACTGAAAATGGGGAGATAATAATTGATAAACTGGGTGATTACTTGGTAACTGTCTGGGGGTAGCAATGGCTAATGCTTCCATTGCCAAATGAGTATAACTTAAATGAGCAATCAATTCATGATGGGTAGCATCCGCAGTTTGAAAGTATAATTTTGCTTTCATCCAATCATCCGCTGCTTCTCCAGTAATTCCTGGAGTTACAACTCTGCCTTTTTGCACTTCAATTAATATAGGTTCTAAACCTTTATCTGTACGGTGAAATAAAGCTGTTGGACTACCCACATATTTACCAGGTTGTAAATCTGTAACTTTCAAGTTTCTCAGCAGTGGATAGTCAGCGATAAATAGACGGTTTTCACTGGCAGACTTAATTAAATCTATTGTCCCATTATTCGCTAATTTATAAGGTTGAGTAGCCAAAGCTTGGAGAAAACCTTGGTCATTTGTTTGCACTCGTCGTAGCACTGTGGGGTTTGCACCAGCTACCCTTTGACGAACAAATTCGCGATCGCTCAAACCGCCATCTCGCTCATGAATCATACTCACGATAGGAGGCTTAACACCATAGTTTGCTAAAGCTTGAAAAAATAGCTTTCTTTGTTCTGCATTTCTTTTGAGTGGAGGTAGATTTTTATCTACCGCTTCGACTGCTTTATTGGCAGCTAAAAGCCTTTCTATTAACTTTTTTCTTTCCCGGATATAACTATTATTAAATTGTTCATTGGGCGGTAAATCAAAATTAAACCATCCTGATTGAAAAACTTTACAGTCCACCAACAAAGTTGAGATATTTACCCAACTTTCATCTAAATCTGCAATTTTATTTTCTAGCTGGGTCAACAATAAAGTCCAAGGTTGTGAAAGTTTTCCTTGTTCTAAAAGATTTTGATACAATTTAGTTAAAATGTAGCGTATAGCGCCATCTTCCCCAACATAGGGAAATAACCGTGCATATCCTTTTTGTTCTAACCCATTGGGGTGATAGCGATAGTAGCCTTTTTGTTCGGCTAAAGATGTATATTTTGTCATAATTTACTCCTAAAGGAATCATTGGTTACTAAAATTAAGTCTAAATCAATAAAACTATGTTGCGTGATTTTACTAATCGAGAAGAATTAATAGCTTACCTCCGCGAACAATTCCCCACAGCCACAGAACGAGATGATCACGTTAGTATTACTGTAGGAGGAAGGAAAGCAGCCGAACAAGTATTACATAAAGTTAATCCAGATGCTTACGGAAAAACACGTAATTTTCTAACAGGCGATGTCACTAAACTATCACCTTACATTCGTTATGGCGTTTTGAGTTTGCGAGAAATTCGAGATTATATCCTTGATAAGGTCCAGAATTTAGATGAAGCGACTAAATTAATTACCGAGTTAGGTTGGCGTGACTATTGGCAAAGGTTATATGTAAAGCTGGGGGATGGTATTTGGCAGAATCAAGAAGAATACAAAACTGGATACAAACTAGCAAACTACGCAGCAGAATTACCTCTAGACATCACGGAAGGTACAACAGGACTAGTTTGTATTGATAGCTTTAGCCGAGAATTGCGAGAAACTGGCTATCTGCACAACCATATCCGAATGTGGTTAGCAGCTTATGTTGTCCATTGGCGACATATTCAATGGCAAGCAGGCGCAAAATGGTTTTTGCAACACTTGCTTGATGGCGACCCAGCCAGTAATAATATGTCATGGCAGTGGGTAGCGAGTACCTTTAGCCACAAACCTTATTTTTTCAACCGCGAAAATTTAGAACGTTATACAAAAAGCGTTTATTGTCGTCAATGTCCACTGTATGGAAGTTGTGATTTTGAAGGTAGTTATGAAGAATTAGAACAGCGACTTTTTCCTGATGGAGAGTTTAGTAAAAAGCCGAATAGTCAAAGTTGGCAGAAAGGAAAAAAGCGAGGTTGAAGTGCTGTGTTAATTAATTAGGGAACACCAGAAAATAAATTATCCAATCTTGTGGGATGGGCATCCTGCCCGTCCTTGATAATTTGCGGGCAAGACTTCGACAGGTCTTACAGTGAGCTTGTCGAACTGCTCAGTCCGAGGATGCCCGCAGCACAAGAAATTTTTGTACATTTTTTTATTTGGAAGTCCCTTAGGTGGGCAAATGCCCACCCAAAAGAATTACACCAAAGCATTCAGGTTTTTTGCAGTTTCAAAGAAGAAAGCGACGTTTTCTTCTGGTGTGGCTGGTAGTACACCATGACCAAGATTGAGGATGTGTCCCCAGTTCCCGGCTTTGCGAACGGTGTCTAGAATGCGATCGCGGATGAACTCTTTTGAACCAAATAACACACCAGGATCAAGGTTTCCTTGAACTTTGACGTGTTTACCTAATCTAGCCCGTGCATCTGCCATATCCACAGCCCAATCGACAGTGACGATATCCGCCCCCGATTGTGCCATGCGTTCGAGAATACCTGCGCTACCACTAACTAACAAAATTAAGGGTGTATCCGGGTGAGTTGCTTTGACTTTCTCGAACACCATTTTTTGATAAGGTAGGGCAAAGGTGTCATAATCTTGGGGGCTGAGTTGTCCTGCCCAAGAATCGAACATTTGCACAACTTGAGCGCCGCAGTCAATTTGGTAGCGGACATAGATTGCGATCGCATCAGCCAATTTTTCCAAAAACTGATGTAGCATCGTTGGGTCGCTAAATGCCATGTTTTTAATGATGGAATAGGTTTTAGAACCTTTGCCTTCCACCACATAAGCGGCTAATGTCCAAGGTGCGCCCACAAAGCCTAACACCGTTGATTGATTGCCTACTTCCTGCCGTAATGCCTGCAAAATCGTTTTGATAAATGGCAGGGATATTTCTGGTTCTAGAGGACGCAGTTGATCAACTTGTTGTTGAGTGCGAATGGGCGAGTGAATAATTGGGCCTTTACCTTCCGCAATATCCATTTCAATCCCCATTCCTGGGAGGGGAGTGACAATATCGGAAAATAAAATAACTCCATCGGGTTGGAAAGCTCTCCAAGGTTGGAGGGAAACTTCAATCGCTACTTCTGGAATTTCTGAGCGATCGCGGAATGAAGGATATTTTTCTCGCAAATCCCGATATGCTTTCATATAGCGCCCCGCTTGTCGCATCATCCATACGGGGGGACGATCTACTACTTCACCACGTGCAGCCCGGAGGAGGAGAGGAGCCGTTGAGGAAACACCCATTTAACACTTCATCCTAAGTCACTTTTTTATGTCACTGTTTAGCTTATCATTCTCAGAATACCCTTGATCAGTATGGGTCAAAAGCAGCGCCCACAGCTTTACCTAACTTAATATACTCAGCCAGAAGTTTAATAATCAGCCAGAAGTTTAATAAACTGACTATGGAAATGCGATCGCTCTCAGGGAAGTAAATATGCTGGGTTAATGAGGTGTAAGTTTGCAAGAGATGCGATCGTACTGCGCCACGTTTGTATTGAAATTTGAAAAAGATTTAATTCGCCAATTTTTAAGGGAAGAATGATTATTGGTATGTGCGATCGCATCCCTCATCGCAGGCATCGCTCTCATTTTATTTAGTTTAACTACTTACCAATGCTCCAATACCAACCCATCCACATAGTCAAAATCCGTATCATCTGTAACTAATATCCACCCTTTTTCCAAGCACTGAGCAGCAATCCAAATATCATTCATTGGAATTGGTCTGCCTTTCCGCTGTAGCATTAAACGAGTTCGAGCATAGATAGAAGTTGTTTCTCTTCCCAAGGGTACAACGGTACAAGTTGAAATAAACTCTAGATAACGCGATGAATTTTCCGCACCAAACAACAATTCTCCTGCTACCACTAAAGGTAAAATAATTTCTGGCAACGCTAACACTCTTTCAATAATTACTGCGTCACCATTTAAGAAACGAACTGCAACAGAAGTATCTAAAGCAATTTCACCACTCATTTTTATCCACCTGCCGACATTCCGCAATTGATTGTTTTATCTCTGCGGCTTCTGCATCGCTTAAAATTCCTGCAAATTTGGCTCAGGGATGATCTTTGCGTGTAGCTTTCACACGATGCAAAAAATCTAGCAACATTTGCACAATATCATCAGGAGTTTCTTCGAGTTCTTGGATTAATTGCTCACGGTTGGTCATACATCTAAACCTCCAAAGGATAATAAATGGAAATCTCACTCCTCTAGTTTAACTCATGCGATCGCACTGCCATTCCAATAAAGTGAAGGTGAGTTACTTTGTTAACGCACCTTGTAATTTAACTTTGTTTCTTTCGTTGCGATCTATACCAATTGTGAGCTTTATTAACTTGCCCTGCCCAGAATTTTAAGACAGTATCTTCTTTTGTGTCGGGTAGTACATTTAGCCACTCCATCCAATCGAAAAAAATCTTACTTGGCTTATACTCAGCACGATTTACTACCAGTGAGTTTGCCATAAAGCCATGCTCACAATAACTGCGACATGAAATTTGTCCCAAAAAATCACCAATAATATGTCTATCTAATCCTGTCCATCCAGAGATATTCATGTAATGGATATCTCCTTCACCAACGCTAGGTAAATGAAATTCTATACCTTTGACCAAATCAGAATATGTTATCAGGCTTAAATTTTTGCCTGCTACTGCGATTCGTTTTTCTAGTTCTGCGTATGCAATAGGATCTTGTGGAGCGTAAGTCCATTGCCATGCCGCCATTTTTTCAGCAATTTCATCCATCTTTTACCTCCCTTTTGCTTACTATTTTCTTTAGTAGTAAAAGTGTCATATTTCCTTTAATTATACCATACTACTTAGATAGTATCTATAAATTTTCTCAATATATCAATATTCAAGCATCACACGGAATTTTGCAGCATATCTACCTAAATCTCTACGCAATTACAAGTATTATCTTCAAATTGTCAACGAATTGGCAGCTTACGAATACGTACAGAATTATCATCAATTGTCAGGGCTGAACCTTGAGTAAGTTCTTCCTCTAACTGAGGTAAAACTTCCAACAATCTTTGTGTAATCACATCAGGTTTTGCAGAAGATAACCGCAATGTAACCAAACTTGGTTGGTTATACTTGCCAACAGCTATCAACATAGAAAAATCTAAATCTTGGGTAATTACAATTCAACCTTCAACCCTTGCAAGTTCCAAAATATCTATATCAGGAGCAGTGTTAGAAAGCAAATCTGTACAACGCAAAATGTCATAACCCTTCAATTTTAGTGCTGCAACTGTTAGAGGGGAAATATGCACATCAGCAATAAAGCGAAGGTGATTCATGCTGAAGGAATACCTACAATTTTATCTGAAACTGTCCAAGCAGCGTAGTTAAGCGCCTGTCGGATATCTTCAGCCTCTAATTCTGGATAAGCTGCTAAAACCTCCTGAACCGAAAGGTTACTAGCCAGCAATTTCAGGACAAAGCTCACAGTGATACGCATTCCCCGAATTGTTGGTTGTCCGAGGCAAACGTTAGGATTAACAGTAATGCGATCTAATTGAGCCAGCACTGTGGGACTCCTGAACTATAAAAATTCTTTACCTATTCTCACATACAGCAGACAAATTTAGAAAAAGTCAATTAGTTCTAACCAGCTAAAGCAGGAATTTTCAAAGGTACAAGTGCTTTATGCAGTACACTGGGTTTAGAACTTAAATATACTTCCCGACAATCACTATCATTGTATCCAACCACAACCGCGCCTATAGTTGTACCAATTTCAGGATACATTTCTGAACTCATCCCCCCTTCATCTAAAAAATCTGGAATTTTGATTAATCCCTTAACTAAAGACTCATCAATATTGACAAAAACGCCAAAGGGTGTATGAAATTCTACTTTTCCCAGAACAAACTGACCTGGCTGATACTTAGATTTAATATTTTCCCAACTTGTACTATCCATAAAAAATTATCTTAACCCAAGTTGCTAATGATCTAGTCGAGGCTGGTAATAGGTAATTACTGATACGTAATTATTGATGAAATTCCATCTTCATCCTGTAAATCCTTAAATCCTTGTCATCCTGATTCTGACAGTTGCCCCATTCTCACATACAGCAGGCAACTTATAAAAAAGTCAATTAGTCTTAATTTTGGTTACAGTTAGATCACAAATAAATCGTGAGGGGTGATACTATGCGCGTTTTGCTAGTTTATCCAATATTTCCCAAAACCTTTTGGTCTTATGAGAAAATTCTAGCGTTAGTTGATCGCAAGGTACTGTTACCACCTTTGGGTTTAGTGACAGTAGCGGCGATTTTGCCCCAAGAATGGGAATTTAAACTTGTAGATCGTAACATCCGCGCCGCCACAGAAGAAGAATGGGCATGGGCAGATATTGTGATTTTCTCGGCCATGATTGTTCAAAAACAAGATTTACTGGATCAAATTCGGGAAGCAAAACAGCGTGGTAAGCTGGTGGCGCTAGGTGGCCCCTATCCCACATCTACACCCCATGAAGTCGAAGCAGCAGGGGCAGATTTCCTGATTCTCGATGAAGGGGAACTCACCTTACCCATGTTTGTGGAAGCAGTGCAGAAAGGTGAAAAATCTGGAGTTTTCCGGGCTACAGAAAAACCTGATGTCACTGGTACACCTATTCCCCGGTTTGATTTATTAGAATTTAATGCCTATGATATGATGTCTGTGCAGTTTTCGCGGGGTTGTCCCTTTCAGTGCGAATTTTGCGACATTATCGTACTTTATGGACGCAAACCACGTACCAAAGCACCCGCACAACTTTTAGCAGAGTTAGATTATCTCTATGAGTTGGGTTGGAGACGCGGTGTGTTCATGGTAGATGATAACTTTATTGGCAACAAACGCAATGTGAAATTGTTGCTGAAAGAGTTAAAAGTCTGGATGGAAGAACATCAATATCCTTTCAATTTTGATACAGAAGCTTCTATCGACTTGGCACAAGACCAAGAAATGATGGAGTTGATGGTTGATTGTGGATTTAAAGCTGTATTTTTGGGTATTGAAACCCCAGATGAAGATAGCTTACAACTAACTAAGAAATTCCAAAATACTCGCAGTTCTTTAACTGAGTCAGTAGAAACAATCATTAGAACTGGACTGCGGCCAATGGCTGGGTTTATTATTGGTTTTGATGGTGAAAAAGCCGGTGCAGGCGATCGCATTGTCAGATTTGCAGAACTAGCCGCCATACCTTCTACAACCTTTGCTATGCTGCAAGCACTACCCAATACGGCGCTATGGCATCGTCTCACAAAAGAAGGTAGACTGCGGGAAAATAAAGACGGGAATATCAACCAAACCACGTTGATGAATTTCATTCCTACCCGTCCCCTGGAAGAACTTGCTAGGGAATATGTCGAAGCTTTCTGTGCCTTATATGATCCTGTAGCCTATTTAGATCGCACCTATCGTTGTTTCTTGATATTGGGTTCTCCCAAATGGACAGCACCAGCGAAAACCCCAGAATGGGTAGTTATCAGGGCATTGCTAATTGTGATTTGGCGACAAGGTTTTAAAAGAGAAACCCGCTGGAAATTCTGGCATCACTTCTTTAGCATTCTCAAACATAACCCCAAAGTGATCGAACAGTACGTTTCTACCTGCGCTCACATCGAGCATTTTATGGAATATCGGCAAATTGTGCGCGATGAAATAGAAAGCCAATTAGCCGCATATTTAGCCCAAGGTGCAGAAAAACCTTATGTACCAGTGAAGGCAAAAGCAGAAGCAGTAGTTAGCTAATTGAAAATCCCCTGCCTAGTTGATACTTTGGCAGGGAATTTTTGTTTTATGTAAATTACGTAATTATGTAAACTTACTGCCATAAAAATACTTAAAATTTTTTGGATCTTTGTTATAAATGCTCAATTTCGTGTATAAGTGGAGTCTGGAGCTAGTAATGTGGTTGAAACTGTGTCCCAAGTTATTACCAAAGATTTTGAAATCGAATGTTCTCCTCAGCAACTAACTTGGAGTGAAATTGCTAATCGAATTGGAGAACTAGGACTACCAGGAACACCAATCCGGCTGATATTAACGGCAGTCCGAGAAAATAAGTTAGTATTTGAAAGCAGTTTTTTGGAAACAGATAGAAAACCTGTCTGGCCTTCCTTATTAAATATTCGTCCTCGTCAAATATCTTCAGCTAAACCTTTTGTCGCTGTCAGCATTATCCCCACAGGAGTTCGTGCGGAAATAGGAGGTTTTGCTGGTGATGCTACCCCAAGCGTTAATCTTTTAGCCAAAGCTTGTGATTATTTAGTTGTTAATCCCAATTCGGTTACAGCTTCTGACCTCTATTACGCTAGTGACAATGTTCTTTACCTAGAAGGAAATTTAATTTGCCATCTTTTGTTGGGACATACTACTCTAATTCCAGAAACTCGCACCAAAATTGGTGTGATTATTGAGAAAACCCAAGAGAAATTTTTGAACAATATCCTTAATGCTCTCAATGCTTTGAGAACTGTTGGCGGAATCAATATTGATCCTGTAGTGGTGACAGGTGGACAAGTAAGCACCAAATGCACTTATTCCCCCTACGGTCATGCCTCTGGAGAATTTGAGGGTATTGATGAGTTGATGAAGGCATTAGATATTGTTGCTCAGACAGACACCAATGCTGTTGCTTTTTCCACCACTCTCTTAGTTGAGGATGAAGTTCGACAGCAGTATTACAACAAAGAATCGATACCAAATCCCTGGGGAGGAGCAGAGGCAATTCTTACCCACATGACAACGAATTTTTATCCTTTTACTGCTGCCCATTCACCATTACTTCTAGATGAAGCTCATACCATGTTTGGGACTCTAGGAGACCCACGAGATGGTGCCGAGTTAATCTCTAGTTCATTTCTCTGTTCGACTTTGAAAGGATTAACCCGCTCTCCACGTCTAGCACAATTCGATACTCCATTGCCATCAGGATGCCAGGGAATTTCTGTAGAAAATGTCTCAGCAGTGGTGATGCCAGAGAGTTCGGTAGGCAATATTCCCTTCTTTGCCTCTCTTGAGCAAAATATTCCAGTTATTCTGGTTCGGGATAATTACACTCAGTATGAAGTAACTCCTTCTATTCTGGGAATTGACCATGAACAGAGAAAAATTTACTATGTGAATAGTTACATGGAAGCTTCTGGGTTACTCCTCGCTTTACGACATGGAATTGCCCCTGAAGCCACAACACGTCCTATGCCCCCAATAGAGCCAATTTTTCTTTAATATCGAATTTTTTCAGTTAGATACTTCCAAGAGTAAGCCACAAAATAAATGATCCTGTTTTGTCATGCTGAGTGTAGCAAAGCGAAACGAAGCATCTCGGAGGATTCTTCACTACACTTCGTTTCGTATGGCTAACGCCACACTTCGTGAACAGAATGACATTGGGCATTTCTTTTTGTGGAGTTCTCCAAATAAAATAATATCCCAAAATTTCTTGTGGTGCAGGCAAGATGTCTGATAAATAATACAAGGATGGGCATCCTGCCCGTCCCACAAGATTGGATCATCTTTTTTGTGAAGTTCTCTTACTGCTCACACTTGTCAGCAAAACTCAAAACCAAGGGAGGAGAGCATTCCATTTGGGTAAATTTATTTCTGTGGAGAATAGCAAAGTCAGACTAGCTTGACTAAACAAGATGTTTATAGTTTTGGGATGCTCTTAAACTGAGTAAATTAAAGGTCAAAAAGCAGGCTTATGGAACCTAAAGCGAGCGACATGGATGCCAAATTGTCTACTTATCAGATGATTACATCTCATTACCCAGATATAAAAGTTCGACTCCACACTCCTGCACACCAAGGAGTTCGAGGAGTATCTGAATATTTTGATGATCGCATCTACGCTTATGATTTGCCTTTCTTTAACCGTGACAAGTTTGACAATGTAGAAAAGTATATTTCTGGATTATATAAAACTAAGCGTACCTTTTTTCTGACGGGAGGAGCCACCCAAGGGATTTTAATTGCTTGTGCAATTCTAGCCAGAAGACACCAAAAAATTGCCATTGGTCTCAATAGTCATCTGTCCATCATTAATGGATTTGTCCTCTCTGGAACAGAACCATTCTTCATTCCATCGCGTTCGTTAATGCCAACAGATGAAGAAGTTATTCAAGCTTTAGAAACAACCGCAGGAGAAGTTACTGCACTTTTTTTAACACATCCCAGCTATGATGGCATCACGACTGACTTGGGGAAGATTGCAAAATACTGTCGTAGTCAAAATATTGAGTTCATAATTGACGAAGCGCATGGGACTCATTTTCCGTTTTTAGAGGAGGAGAAGTTATCAGCGCTGTCTCAAGAATCTGACTTGGTTGTGCATAGCCTTCACAAATTTGTGGGTAGTCTTGTGCAAACAGCATTACTTCATTTACCTGAAACCTCAACAATCACGGAAGCAGAAGTAATTACAGCCCTGTCGCTGTTTGAGACAACATCTCGAAGTAACCTGTTGCTATTGAGCATAGAAGAAGCTATTCGGCTCGCTTTTGGAGATGAAAGAAAATCTATTTTCCAAAAGGCTGCCCGCAATTGTGATAACTTACGATGTCTGCTGGATAGTTGGGGAAATGCCTTAACCTATGATGCCCAGGTTAGCGATCCTCTGAAAATATTTCTTTATAGCGATCGCACTACGGGTGAAGAAATTGGTAAACTTTTGTTTGAACGTAGCGTTGACTATGAATACTTAAATCAAAAAGGGGTATTACTAATTTTCTCATTTCAAAATACTGATGATGATTTTGTCTATGTTGCCCAAGTCCTTGAAGACATTTACAAAACTCTTGCTGCTAAAGAACAAGGACAGTTTTTTGATGATCGTCTTTTGGTTCGCACTCCGGTTATGGGTTGTTTACCAAGAGAGGCTTTTTTGGCACAGCAAAGAAAGACACTTTATCTAGAAGAAGCAAAGGGAATGGTTAGCTGCAACAGCATCAAAATAATTCCTCCATGCGTTCCTGTCTTAATACCCGGTGAAGAAATATCTGACTGGCATCTGAAGATGCTAAAACCAGATACTTTAGTTGAGGTAATGATTTAGATAAGTTAATCAAGGAGAATAAGCTGTGTTATGCATTAAAACACAAGTTAAAAAATCTAATATTCCCAATGCAGGAAAAGGATTATTTAGCTTAGATTTTGCTCCCAAAGGAAGTGTGATTTTCCTTCCCATAACTGGTTCTACCATCGACAGAGTTATTCTGGAAGAACCGTATCGAGAAGAGTTGACAAAAAGTGATAACTTCCCTCTAAATGCTGGAATGAGATGGGGTGGTCATTACTTTTTATGCTGTAGTCAAAACCCAGACAAAGCAGATTATATTAATCATGCCAATAATCCTAACCTTTTGTCATGTCTTGGTTTCTTTTTTGCCCTGCATGATATCCATTGTGGAGATGAATTAACCTTAGATTACAAGTACTTGGAATTAGCAAAAGAAGCATCACTGCAAATTAATGAGCAAGAGAAAATTATTGGTTTATCTGCGAAGGAAGCCTTATTTCAGTCAGCTAAAGAATTAATCAATCTTTTAAATGAAGTTGAAGATATTCATTGTTTTGATTTACCTGGCAAACCGGATTAAATCTTGAAGCTGAAATCTGGGTATTTTGATTATTTGTAAGAGATAATATTTATATTTAGATATTTTTGCAACTCTAATTATCAAATATAATTACAATATTTCAGATATATTTAAGGTGATGAAACTTTAACTGTAAACTTAAAGAAACTAATGGAATTTACTTATATGTCTAATACTAATATGACAGAAAAATTTCCAAATTTTACGGCTTACCCCCAAACAGAGAAAGCTTGCCAAGATGAACTTAGTCTGGCCACTCTTGACATTGATTCATTTCAGCAGCATCGTCAGCATTGTTCCTTGTCTAGCTGTCATGGGATGTGTTGTTATAATGGAGTTAATGTCAATCAAGAAACTGCTGAAGTTATTCAAAGAGTTGTTGAAGAAGAAGCAGATTTTTTTAAAGCTATCGGTCTTAATTTACCAGCAGAAGTAATTATTGATGATGAAGAGTATGAAAAATTTACAGTTGAGAATAAGGAATGGGAAGGTATATGTTCGATTAAGAAAACAGCAGTAAAAGAGAAACCTTTTTCACATCTTATTAAAGATTATCCCCAGCATTTCAAAAATACAGTCTGTGTTTTTACTGTTGATGATGGACGCTGTGGATTGCAATTGTTAGCAGAAGCAAAAGGGTTACATCGCTGGTATTATAAACCCTTCACTTGTTGGATTTTTCCAATTCTGATTGCTCCAGGGGAGAATCAACCAGAAATACTTTTACCCAGTTCTGAAACTGAACCGTGGTCTTTGCCGGATTTTGATGGTTACTTCACAAAAGCGTTTTGTGGCAAACCTGCTGATTGTGGACAGCTAGGCTATATTCTGTTGCAAGAAGAACTGAAGTTTTTGGCAGAGATTGTTGGTCGCAACTTTGCTCAAGAAATCCAAGATGCAGTTGCTACCTCTGCTAAAAACGATTAAGAAACTGATTGCAATACAGGAGTTTGATCATCATCTGCGGATTTACACTCTTCCTCATCTTCTTGAGATTGGATAATCTCAGAAGTCAAAAGGTAAAAACGATAGATTAAAAACACTGTGGCTAGTGTAGTTCCTATTGTTAATCCTGACCATAAGCCGATACCTCCCCAATTGAGATAGAAGCACAGTAGGTAGCCGCTTGTTATGCCAACACACCACTGAAATAGTATGTTAATTAATAAAGGGAAGCGGATATCTTGGATTCCCTGCAACAATCCCATAGCAATGAGATTAAGTCCATAAGCTATTAAAAAAAGTGCGGCAATTCTCAGTAGGGGGATTGCAGATTTAATTGCTATGGCGTTATCTGGATGACTTGCATCTAAATATATCCCGGCAATTTGCTCTGGAAATAGCCATAAAGCAATGGTGATAATGCTCATTGTGGCAATACCAATAGTAATAGCTGCAAATCCTGACCTTTTTGCACCAGTAAAGTCATTTTGACCAAGCATCTGTCCGACTCGCGTCATGGCAGCGTAGGAAGTCGCTATTGGTAGAATTAGGGAGACTTCTATAGTTTGCACGACAATTTCATTCGCTGCCAGCAGTGTTGTTCCCATATAGCCACTTAACAAGGCAATCAGGGTAAATAGCAACATGGAGGCTGCAAATTGCAAACCAATAGGCCAGCCGTTTTCCCAAAGTTTAGCAAACAGTTCTCTATCGAATTTTAGGGAGCTAAACAGTTTGTATTCTCTAAACCAAGGATGGAAACCAAGTATGGCTGCTGCTGCTAGGCAATTTACCCACAAGACAAAGGTGCTGGCCCAACCAATTCCTGCTAAACCTAGAGCTGGCAAGCCTAGCTTACCAAAAAGTAAAAGGTAGTTGATGGTAATATTTAGGGGAATGCTAGTCAGAGCGATCGCACTAATTAGTTGGGGGCGATTGAGAGCAGTAGCTACCTCCTTGAAGATGAAGAACCCCAAGACTGCCGGAAAACCCCAAACAATGGCTCTTAAATAATGACTAGCTAGGGCTACTGTATTTTCTTGTTGACCCGATAGCATCAAAATATAGTCTAGATGCCAAGTTAGCAACATCATTGGTAAAGAGAGGGCAAGTACCAGCCAAAGTCCTTGAGCTAAGAGTTGGCAAATGCGCTTTGTGTTGCCAGCACCAAAGGCTTCCGCTGCTAGGGGACTGGCTCCTTCTAAAACCCCCATACACATGAATGTTATGGTATAGAAGGTAATGACACCTAAAGCGCCAGCGGCAAGGGATTGAATGCCCAAAAATCCCATCATGACGGTATTTACAAAACCAACAGCCGACTCTGCAAGCTGAATGCCTCCTAAAGGAATTGCTAATTGTAGGGTAGCAAAAACTTCTGATAGAATTTTTGATGGCGATCGCATTAAATCAACTACTCTTGGTTTATCTTAGAGAAATGTAAAGAATCTTGTATTTAAGTATATCAGGATATTGAAAATTCCCAAATGAGTTGTTGTCAAAGGACTCATGATCCAGAAAAGAATGTAGAGACGAGAATCCCTCCCCAGGTCATATCATGTCCGGTCGTTCGCGTAGCGTCTCGTCAGAGATATACTTATCATTAAGGCAGCAGGGAGCAGGCTTGCCCTGAGCGTAGTCGAAGGGGAGCAGGGGGAAAGAGAATTTTTGGATTTCTGCACAAACAATTTATATTGCAAGTGATTAGGTGGACATGATATCACTTCTCTACAAGGGTTCCAGGAAACGCATATTTAATTTTCGGAGATGTCTATTGATGCTGCATCCACTATTAACGTAAGTTGCTACTTAGACACATTGTCTGAATCAGGATGTCCAGGATTAAAGGATGAACAGGATGAAAACAGAAGTTTTATTACCAATTACCAATTACCAGCCTCAACTAGATAACTAGCAACTTGAGTTATTACGTAAGTATTCAGGATAGAGAATACAAAAGTCAGGAGAATAAAGCTTTTTTAGTCAACTTTGATGATTTTGATAAAATCTCTCTTCTCTCTATTCTTCATTTCATAAGCATTCTGACTCCTGAATTCTTACGTTATTACTAATTATCTCACCTGCAAAACTAGCACTTCTTCCCGTGGATAAACTAAGGTTTTCCCGACTGGTAAAATAGCTAAAGCATTAGTTTGGGCTAAATTAATTAAATTACCAGAACTATTATTACCTCCGGCTTTATGAAATTCATAAACACCATTGACTAAATGTAACTTACCCCAAATATAAGTTTCCATCTTGCCATTAGATTGTAGTTCGGAATTTGATTTCACTTTCAAATATTTTCCTTCCCAACCTGTAGCCATTCCCGAAAGTTTTTTAATTGTCGGTTGCACAAATCTCCAGCAAGTCACCAACGCAGACACAGGATTTCCGGGTAAACCAAAGTATAGAGTATTGGGGAAAGTTGCAAAAGTCAGAGGTTTACCCGGACGCATTTGCACAGACCGAAAATGGATTTTTGCACCAAGTGATTGTAAAATCTTTTCTATATAGTCATAATCGCCTACAGACACGCCACCAGAAGAAATAACGATATCAGAATTAGCGATCGCATACTCGATAATTTCTTTTAACGCAGTAGGATCATCCTTAACAATTCCTAATACTAACACTTCTGCCCCCAGTTCCCTGACCAAAGTTGCCAAAGCGAACTGATTAGAATCTACTATTTGCCCTGATTGCAGCGCTTCTCCCGGCATCACCAACTCATTACCACTAGAAAAAATTGCCACACGAGGACGACGAAAAACACTGATTTGATCACGCCCAGCCGCAGCTAAAACCGCAATCTCTGGAGCAGTTAGGCGGATACCTGCTGGTAAAAGTTCGCTTCCTGCTTTGTAAAAATCTCCCTTGCGTCTCACAAACTCTTGCGGTTGAGGTGCAGCAAAGATAAAAACGCGGTTTTCCTGTCGGTGTGTTTTTTCCTGCATAACTACAGTATCCGCACCATCTGGCATCACCGCACCCGTAAAAATTCGTGCCGCTTGCCCTGGTTTAATAGTAATTTGGGGTTTATATCCAGCGGAAATTTCTTCCACAACTTCTAAAACAGTTGGTTTTTCAGCCGTCGCTTTCAGCACATCTGCATAACGCACCGCAAAACCATCCATTTCGGAATTATCCCAATGAGGAAAATCCAGATAACTATTTACAGAAGTTGCCAAAATTCGATTATGTGCCGTCAATAAATCGACAAATTCTATATCCTTCTGGCTATCTAACCCTTGCACCAAATTTAAAATAGTAGCTTCTGCATCTCTGACTGAAAGCATGGCCAATAACTCCTACATAATGATTTTAATCTACATCTTTAAATATTCACAAAACCCTCACTGCACCACGCTTGTAACAGCCATTTTTTAGATTGCTGATCAAGTGCTGGTAAAAGCCGGAAATTAAAAACATCTTGCCATACTTCAACGCTATGTTGATCAACAAAGGTTTTTTCCAATTCTTTAAACTGTAGATAATCACGATTATCAATCGCAATCAGCATGGGAATTACTGCGCTGACTGGAATTTGAGTAGCAGCTGTTCCTATAGATGTCATTGTGGGTAATCCTCAAAAATACAAAAAAATGGTAAAGACACCTGTTTAGTATTGATGATTGTAACCAACCGCTTATCTTTGCTTATATCCAATGGAAAATAGACTGATGCAACAATTACTTAAATTATTACCTTAATATTTAAAGATAAAGGCAATGATTATTTCCCTACACCTAAACATAAACACTTATTGTGTATGACTATCGTTAAAGTACCCCAAAAACACTACCCCAAGGCAGAAATAATCCGTCGAGGCATGGCACTGGGGATAGATATTCTTGGTGTCTGGCTAGTTAGTTCCCTGCTGGGAAGCAATAATTTTGGGATTCAATTTGTCCAAATTTGCGTCTTTATCCTCTCTTGGCTGGTTTTGCGGGTAATAGTCGTGTACAACAATCGTGGACAAAGTTTAGGGCGTTGGGCTTTTGATTTAAAAGTCTTAGAAGTCGAAGGTGAAAGAATAGTTGGCAGAATCCCCCAATTGCAGGCATTATTGAAGCGAGAAGGGATTATTTGCTTTAATGCCTTGCTAACATCCATAGCTTTGACAAATATAATAGCTAATCCCACTGCTATACTGCTATTACTTCCTTTAGGAATTGACTGTGGTGCCGCCTTATCAGATACTCAGATGCGGCAGGCTCTGCACGACCGCTATGCTGGAACTATCATCGTTTCATCACGACGTGGCTATTCGCTGGACTTAAAAGTTAAACGATTAGTTGAAAAATTGCAGCGAAATGTGAGAAGATAGTCATTTGTGTTAATTCTCTCCAGGCTTTACTGTTTGTAAGATTATGGCTAAGAGTAAAGGTGCCCGCATAATAGTGACACTAGAATGCACCGAGTGTCGTACTAACCCTGACAAACGTTCTGCTGGCGTTTCTCGCTACACCAGCACCAAGAACCGTCGGAACACCACTGGTCGCTTAGAACTGAAAAAGTTCTGCACCCACTGCAACAAACACACTGTTCATAAGGAAATCAAGTAAATATGAGCTACTACCGTCGTCGCCTGTCGCCAATCAAGCCAGGAGAACCAATCGATTATAAAGATGTTGATTTATTACGGAAATTTATCACAGAGCGTGGTAAGATTCTACCCCGGCGGATTAGCGGTCTGACCTGTAAACAACAGCGCGAATTAACATTAGCGATTAAACGCTCTCGGATTGTGGCTTTGTTGCCATTCATCAACGCAGAAGGCTAAGAAGATTTTGGATTTTGGATTTTGGATTTTAGATAATGATCCAAAAAAAAGTAACGTTGGTAATAGAAATTAAACGTTCACTTTCAGTCCAAAATCTAAAATTTGATCAACACCAAGGGAATGTACAATAATGACATTCCAAATTTAAAATCAACAGATTTGGAGTTAGGTTATGGGGAACAAAAAACAGGAAACAGGTAAGGATTTTACTTTTTTCCTAATCACCAGCCTAAACTAGATAACTAGGAACTTGGTTTACTAGTCATTTAATCCAAAATCTAAAATCTAAAATCTAAAAATTACTATAAAGTGCGAGAGTTGTGGACAAGGGGACGCTAGTTGAATTTAGGGTTCAAGGCGATCGCCGTTTGGGCGTAGTAGATCGTCCAGACGGCAAGACCCGTTGGTTTGTGGTAGATGAACGAGGTCAATCCCACAGCCTCGCGCCTCGACAACTAACTTACATAGTTGATGGGCAAACTTATCAGCCCTCAGAAATTGCCAACTTTTTAGAGCAAGTCAATCCTTACTTAGATCCATCTAGTTTGGAAGTGGCTTGGGAAATATTAGTAGAAGATGGGGAAACTATCACCCCTGGAAAAATGGCGAATTTGCTATTTTCCGAATCAGAAGCAGTTCATTGTTATGCAGCTCATTGCTTGTTATCAGAAGACAAACTCTATTTCAAGCAAAAAGGAGAAGCTTATGAACCGCGCAGTGCGGCACAAATAGCAGAACGTAAACATCAGATTGAAGTAGAGTCGCAAAAAGCCAAGGGACAGCAGGAATTTTTAGCTCGTGTAGAACAGGCACTCAATGGTGAAAGTGTAGAATGGCAACGACTGGATCGCCAGCGCTTAGAAACACTGGAAAAATACGCAGCCCTAATGGCGGACATCGTGCGGTTGGGAGTAAATTTTGACTCTTTAGCTCGTGCATATCCGCCTCCAGCCCCAGTATTAGAAACCATGAATATGCTGGGACGTTCTGCTACTCCCCAAGCTGCCTTTCAACTATTGATCGACTTGGGTTGGTGGAGTTCCCATGAAAACCTGTTCCTGCGTCGTTCTTCAATTCCCGTTCAGTTCCCCAATAAGGTATTAGAAGTGGCGCAACAACGCTTAGATTTTCCACCAACAGACTTGGATGTAAATCGCCTGGATCTAACTCATCTGAAGGTATACACCATTGATGATGAAAGTACTACAGAAATAGATGATGGTCTGAGTTGGGAATTACTACCAGATGGACAGGAACGGCTGTGGGTGCATATTGCTGACCCCACCCGGTGGTTAATACCAGAAGATGAGTTGGATTTAGAAGCCAGAAAGCGGGGTAGTACTGTTTATTTGCCCACGGGGATGATTCCCATGTTCCCAGAGGTATTAGCAACCGGCCCGATGAGTTTAGTACAGGGGAAAATTTGTTGCGCCCTCAGTTTTGGGATAGTTTTAAATCAAACGGGATCTGTAGAAGATTATTGTATTCATCCCACCTTGATGAAGCCTACTTATCGCCTCACCTATGAAGATGTAGATGAGATGTTGGAATTAGGGGTAGAAGCAGAACCAGAAATTGCTGCGATCGCTAATTTAGCAAAACGGCGTAAAACTTGGCGATATAACCAAGGAGCCATCAGCATCAATATGCCAGAAGCGATGATCAAAGTCAAAGATGATGACATCAGCATTGACATTTTAGATGATTCCTCATCTCGGCAATTGGTAGCAGAAATGATGATTCTCGCTGGGGAAGTAGCCGCACGTTATGGACAAACACATAACATCCCCCTGCCTTTTCGTGGTCAACCCCAACCAGAACTGCCACCAGAAGAAGAATTACTGCAACTTCCTCCTGGTTTTGTCCGTTCCTGTGCCATGCGTCGTTGTATGCCCAAAAGTGAAATGAGCATCACACCTGTACGTCATGCTGGTTTGGGCTTAGATACATACACCCAAGCAACTTCTCCCATTCGTCGTTACAGTGACCTCCTCACCCACTTCCAACTCAAAGCTCATTTGCGTGGTGAAGTTTTGCCCTTCTCCCCTGAACAGCTCAAAGAAGTAATGATGACTGTCACCAGTACCACCCAAGAAGTAACAATGGTGGAACGACAAACAAACAGATATTATGCTCTAGAATATTTACGCCGTCATCCCGAACAAGTATGGCAAATCACAGTTTTGATGTGGCTACGGGAAGATAGCAATTTAGCATTAATTCTGTTAGAAGATTTAGGCTTGCAATTACCAATGGCCTTTAGGCGTTCTGTTAATTTGGGTGAACAGTTGTCCGTTAAAGTTAGTCTCGCTGATCCGCAAAAAGATATGATCCAATTTCAAGAAATAATTTATCAAGAATCTCAATTAGCAAATTAGATGAAAGATATGAGTAACGGGATTTCTCTGAAAAGACCCTACCCATAGCTTGCTTCCCTAGCATAGCTATAAGGCAAAACTTGGGAAACCCTATGTAAGTTTCCAAAATTAAAGATTTTTACCAATAGAGATGATTTTTAGCTTAAAAAAGGGATAAATAGAAATAGTTCCATCTGTGGTGCATATTCCCCTTATTTTTATATGACATATTGCCTCAGAATCGCCGACTTACCAGAAAATGAGCGTCCCCGTGAGCGATTAATGACCCATGGCCCAAAAATATTAGCTACTGCTGAGTTAATTGCCATTCTGCTGGCTACTGGACAAGGGCCGGGTAAACTCTCCGCAGTCGGTTTGGGGCAACATATATTACATGAATTAAGCAAACATCAACGTGATCCTTTGGCAGCTTTAAGGGAAATTACTCCGGCTGAGTTGATGGCAATTCCCGGAATTGGCCCTGCAAAAGCCACAACTATTCTCGCAGCCATTGAATTAGGCAAACGTGCTTTTTTATGCCGTCCTTCAGATGGCACAGTCATAGATAGCCCACTGGCTGCGGCTGCCACGCTTAGTCAAGATTTGATGTGGCAGAGTCAAGAACGTTTTGCAGTACTACTTTTAGATGTGAAAAATAAGTTTTTGGGAACTAAGGTGATTACTATTGGGACTGCGACTGAAACCTTAGCTTCTCCCCGTGATATTTTTCGGGAAGTGATTCGTCATGGTGCAACGCGGGTAATAGTTGCCCATAATCACCCTTCTGGTAATCTAGAACCGAGTGAAGCAGATATAGAATTAACACGACAATTATTAGCAGGGGCAGAACTTTTAAGTATTCCGTTATTAGACCATTTAATTTTAGGTAATGGCACTCATCAGAGTTTACGCGAAACTACAACTTTGTGGGATGATTTACCCCAAGTAGATTGAATTAACTACCGCTATCAAATGTATATTGTTTTCCTGTGGTAATGGTGAGGGTAACGGTAGATGGCATTTTTTTATAGTTGATTATTTAAGGTTTCTATAAATATTATAAGTGGGGTTGTGATTTTTTTAGCTCACCCAGAGGCGCAGAGTCACAGAGAGTATATAAGTTATTGATATGGGATAATGATGTCAGGATTTTGGCAATGTAGGGATTTTTTAGATATTAATTTAATAATTTATGTTTAATTATTTATCTTCATGTATTAGATTCATTTTCTACTCTAGTTCTTAACCATTGTAATTTTTTGCTTTTCTCTTACCCGTAATCTCCTTGTACTTCAAATTGAAGTGCGGAATGTGGGTTCTATGGTTTGTGCCACCCTTGTGCTATCGGAATTCGAGCTAATGACAAAATTAGCATCCTGATTTGGTTGGGGGACTGTAAAGCCTGATTGTAATGGTAGAGCCTGTATAAAAAAGACAGTCATACCTGTGATGCTTGCTGTCAAATATGGTTTTGTGTTCATTTGTGAACGGGGGATAGACTAAGGTAGCGATGCCTACGGCGTGCAAAGCAATCGCACTGTATTCAAAGGATTATGCAGGAAATACGCAAAAATAAAGCCCGTGTTACTATTTTTGTAACAATAATCAAGAGCTAAGAAAGCTCTGGAATGAACATAACTATTTGCCTCACTGACACCAGAAAATTTTTTATCTTGGAAAATTTAGTCTTCTAGCAGCTAAAATTGTTACGATAATTTCAGATTAGACGTTGAAGCCTTGATCCAATCTGAAACCCTAGAACTATTAGAATGGCAACGCCTTTGCCAGCACCTTTCCACCTTTGCTGCGACCAAGTTAGGGGCAATAGTTGCGCGTAACTTGCCTATCCCAGAAACCCAGATAGAAAGCCAAAAGTTGTTAGCTCAAACCAAAGAAGTCTATCAACTGGAAAGTCATCTTTCCCCTGGTTTGTCTTTTGAGGGTATTCAAGATATTGGTGATGCCCTAGAACGAGCCGAACTACAAGGAATTTTATCAGGTGAGGAACTGTTAGCGATCGCAACCACCCTCTCTGGTACGAGAAATTTACGGCGTGTAATTGATAACCAGGACAATTTACCCATCCTGACTGAGTTAGTTTCCGAATTGCGAACTTACCCAGAATTAGAGCAGGAAATTCACCGCTGTATTGATGAACGCGCTCAAGTCACTGATCGCGCTAGTCAGAAAATGGGGGAGATTCGCATTGATTTGCGGCGGATACGCAGTCAAATTACCCAAAAACTGCAAAACATCATTCAAGCCAAATCGGGAGCAGTTCAGGAGCAACTGATTACTCAAAGGGGCGATCGCTATGTGATCCCAGTCAAAGCACCGCAAAAAGACGCAATTCCCGGTATTGTTCACGACACCTCAACCAGTGGCGCAACTTTATATATCGAACCTCACAGCGTCGTCCCCATGGGGAACCAACTCCGGCAAACTCTCAGAAAAGAACAAACAGAAGCAGAAGCTATTCTCCGCACCTTAACGGAACAAGTAGCCGCAGTTAAGCCCGATTTAGAAAGGTTATTAGCCATTGTCACAACCTTAGATTTGGCAACAGCTAAATCTCGTTACAGTTTCTGGATAGGTGCTAATCCTCCCCGCTTCATTAATCGGGAAGACAATGAAATTATCACCTTGCGGCAACTGCGTCACCCGTTGTTAGTTTGGCAACAGCAGCACGAACAAGGAAGCCCCGTTGTTCCCGTCGATTTGCTCATCAGTCCCAATATTCGGGTAGTGACAATCACAGGACCGAATACTGGCGGGAAAACGGTAACTTTAAAAACCTTGGGATTAGCGGCATTAATGGCCAAGGTGGGTTTATTTGTCCCCGCCCGCGAACCAGTGGAAATGCCTTGGTTTGACAAAGTTTTAGCTGATATTGGTGATGAACAATCTTTACAACAAAGTTTATCCACATTCTCAGGACATATTCGCCGTATTAGTCGGATTTTAAATGCTTTGGGGAGTCAGGAGTCAGGAGTCAGGAGTCAGGAAAAAGAGGAAGAAGAAGGAATAAAACTACCAATTACCAATTACCAATCCCTCGTTTTACTGGATGAAGTTGGTGCAGGTACAGATCCGGCTGAGGGGAGTGCATTAGCGATCGCTCTTTTGCGATATCTCGCCAATCATGCCCAACTCACAATTGCTACCACCCACTTCGGTGAACTCAAAGCCCTGAAATATGAAGATGAGCGATTTGAGAATGCCTCGGTAGAATTTGACGAAAGCACTCTTTCACCAACTTATCGACTGTTGTGGGGTATTCCTGGACGCTCTAATGCTTTAACTATTGCCCTGCGCTTAGGGCTAAAACCGGAAGTAGTAGCCGAGGCTAAAACCCAAGTGGGAGAAGCCAGCGATGAAGTAAATCAAGTAATTGCCGGTTTAGAAGCCCAACGTCGTCGTCAAGAAACTAAAGCCGCTGAAGCCCAAGAATTGTTACGACAAGCAGAACGTTTATATAAAGAAGTTTCTCAGAAAGCCACCGCTTTAGAAGAGAGAGAAAAAGATTTACGTGCTTCTCAGGAAGTAGCAGTACAACAGGCAATTACCCAAGCTAAAGGAGAAATTGCCCAAGTAATTCGCCGTTTGCAAAAAGGTACACCCACAGCCCAAGATGCCCAGCAAGCAACCAGTGCATTAAATCAAATCACCCAGAAATACGAACCTGCACCACCACCTAAACCTAAACCTGGGTTTATGCCCAAAGTAGGCGATCGCATTCGTATTCCTAAATTAGGACAAACCGCAGAAGTAATCACCGCCCCTAATCCAGATGGTGAGTTAACTGTCCGTTTTGGAATCATGAAAATGACGGTGCAATTACCAGACGTAGAATCTTTAGATGGGCAAAAACCAGAACCTATTGTCAAAGCCAAACCAGCCCCCGCAGTAGTCACTCCCCCACCAGCACCAGTCCCAGCTATTCGCACCTCTAAAAATACCATTGATTTGCGCGGAAAACGGGTATCTGATGGCGAATATATCTTAGACAAAGCCATTTCTGAAGCTGATGGGTCTCTCTGGATTATTCATGGACATGGTACTGGTAAACTGCGGCTAGGTGTTCACGCCTATTTGCAACAGCACTCCAGAATTAGCCACTATGAACCAGCAGAACAAGCAGATGGTGGTAGTGGTGTCACTATTGCTCATATCAAATAGGGAACGGGGAAGAGGCAGGGGAGCAGGGAGCAGGGGGAGAATAATTTATTACTTATCACCAGTTCCCAATTACGAATTACGAATTACGAATTACGAATTACCCAATCCTCATTAACTTCTCATATTGAGAAAAGAAATTTTCATTTAAAGTAAAACAAAGACAACCGCTGTTTACTAAACCGATTCAAAGCTACCTATGGGAAACCAACTTTTATGCTTCAGGGTCTGTTTCAAAATGGGTAACAGCAACAGCCTCCATTCGCCTGATCACCTATGCTAAAAGTTATGCACTCGGTAACCGATTCAGTCACACCAAACTCCCAGTGGGAGGATTTAAACCAGCTGCCAACACCCAAAATAGTTGAATGGGACAATATTAAAACCCAGTTAGATTTGGTGCTGTTAGCCCTAGAAACTTTAGCTGGTATTGGTTCTGAGGCTATGCTTGCGGCGGCAATTAATCTCAATTTAGAGTCAAAAGTACCAGACCGCGTAGCTTTATGGCGATTACGCCAATCAAACCCCTTACGCAAAGGTCAAGGAGGTCGAAAAAAGCTAGATGTAGAAGAAGCGCGATCGCTAGTTCTCATTACCTGCTACCTCGCCAAACAGCACCAAGAATTAATCCGTCGTGCTGTTGGTCTATTAGAACAAATAGCCGCAAAAAACCAGGAACCTCATCAAACTGCTTTACTGGGAGACTATATTGATGCTTTCTGCAACACCTATCAAGAACGGATGGAAGAAGATGACAAAATTAGTACAAAGTTGCTGAAAAACTTAGCGCTAAAACTGCTAGTAGATTTACTATTTTATAGCGCTCCTCATGGACACCGTCGTTTGTGGTTAACACTCATAGACCGTTCCACAAAACAATTTTAGATTTTAAATTACTAATTCAAAATCCCTAATTCCCCTTTGTCCCCATTGCAATTTTTGCTATGCCTCGCTCAAATTCTGTTATCCGTCGCTACACCCCCCCCACTTGCACACTAGAAATCTTGGCGCAAAGCTCACCTTTATCACGTTGGATGGGGCAAACAGTCCTCAAACAACTACATTTTAAACTGCACTTTGATGATCCAGGACTACCAGACGAACGCCAAGTGCCAATTCAGGGTGATCGCGATCAACTAGAAGCTTTGTGTAATGCAGTCACAAACTACGTTCAAAATCTCCTCCAAGAATCAGCAGATAGCTTTTGTCTGACTTTCTTAAAACCGCAACCATCAAATCCAACATCTGATGAACCAGAATTAGATGATTTTGCCCCCACTTCATCTTCGCCTAAGACCGTCAACTCTTTTAACATGGGGATTTTAGAAGCAACAATTTACTTAGAATCAAGCGATCGTTTAACTCATAAACTATTTCTCGGTTCCCTGGCCAATCCCACATCTGGCCCCGTGATTCAACTCACTCTATTGCAACTATTTGATTTAGCAACTGCCTTAGAGGAATACTCAACCGATGTTATAGCACTACCAAATCTAAATAGCGAAAATTCTAGTTCTGTTCGCCGGTTGCCTACTTGGACACCTGTTGCCGCCACCTTAGCATTGGCTTTGGGTTTAACTCCCTTAACCTGGCAATATGCCAACAACATCAAGCAGCAGCAAAAACAGGTCGCTAAAACAACAACTTCATCATCAGAAAAAGTTGCCCTCGAATCCTCACCCTCCCTTGACTTTACTACTCCTCAAACAAGACTTGCTTCCCCAGGTAATTTCCCTTCACCCCCAAGCAATAGTGCTTCCATACAGCTACCCAACTTAGACACTACCCCTCCGCTTGCTGATACCACTGTAGATCCAAAGCCTTTATCTTTCCCCAATTCAACTGTTCCGTCCACAGCTAACACATCGCCAAACATCCCACTGACCATACCTCAAACAAGAAAGCCAGTCATTCCTGCAAATCTGCAAATTCCATTACCAACAACACCCAATCCCCAACAAAACTCTACAGGGGTGACTAACCAAAGTGGTGTTACTCTGGCCACAGGTCAAAATTTACCTACTAGAAATAGCAATAATATCTCCACAATTCCTGAATCTGTTGCTACTTTACCTCAAACTTCTCCACAAATAGCGCCTCAACCCAATTCACAGCAATTAAATAGAAGTACTAATTCTCCGTCCACAATTGCTTCTTTAGAAAATGATGAGAATTTAGTAGCAAAATTGCGAGAAGCAAGAAAAACAACCTTACCTAAAGAGGTTGCCTCCTCAGATAACACATTATTTGATATACCTCAAGTAGCAGAAGCCAGACAATATTTACAAAAGAATTGGCAACCACCTGCTGGATTTTCACAAACACTAGAGTACAGTTTGATGTTGGGTGTTGATGGCTCTATTGAACGTATTTTGCCATTAAATCGATCTGCTAGAGAATACTTTGATAGCACTGGTATACCCGCAATTGGTAAAGCTTTTGTTTCCACTAATAAATCCGGGCAAAATCTCAGACTCAGAGTAGTCTTCAGTCCAGATGGTAAGGTGCAAACATTCCCAGAAACGCCATGAGGAGGCAGAAGGCAGAAGGAAAAATTAAATAATTACGAATGATATAATTTTTATGCCACTTCCCAAACTGGTACAAAATTTGCACCCATATTTACTCGATTTGATGAATTTTTAGCTCCAGTTCTTAAGTACAGTTGCGGAAGTGGTCAGTTATTATTGCCACTATTTTGACCACTTTATAGAATTGTGCTTACAGTACTTAGTTTAGAGGGGGGGGGATATGCAAACATTTGGCCCACAAAAAGATAGTAATGCTTGGATTATTCAAACTTGGGCAGCTTTTATGATGTCTATTTCTATGACGGGTTTTGGCATTGTAAATCTGCCCGTGGATAATTGGGTAAAAGGCTTTATGAGTATGGGTTTAGTTTTTTCTGTCGGTTCGACTTTTACCTTGGCAAAAACTACCAGAGATTTGCACGAATCCAGAAGGCTAACTTCTAGAATTGACGAAGCTAAAGTTGAAAAGTTGCTTTCACAGCATGATCCTCTCATTCTTAAATGAAGGTATAACAATTTTAAATTCGGGTCATAGTGTGGTGGGCAATGCCCACCACACTTGAGTCATAAACCCTGTTTGTTATATTTTTCTCATCAAAGATTTTTATTCGTAATTCTAATCAAAAAACGCAAAGCTTCGTTTACTGCTTCCTCAGTAGGAAACATTTCTGCTACATCAGGTTTTAAACTAATGGTAATCTCTCCATTAGTTTTTTTTCCTTGTGCAACTTTCCTCATATCTGTAATGCTTGAATCTGATTCTGATTCAACTTCATTCTCCGAGATATTATTTTGAAAAGATAACTCATTTAATTTGTTAGCAAGTAATTCCCAAGTATTAACTTTAATATTAAAGTGAGCTTTGGCTTCACGCAATGTTTTAAATTGTTGTTTCAGGATATGAACTGTATAAATATATCTTTCATAAAGCAGGTTTTTTTGTTCCAAGTCTTCCTCAACCATATCAACTACTTCGTTAATAAGTCGCTCATGATTTTCGGAAATCTGAGCAGCAGCTCCTAAAATACGAGAAGTTGCTTTTATCTGCACTTCCGTCTCTTGTTTAAGGCGATCTGCAATATTACGAATTTGATCTCCCAACTTTGCTTTGAGTGGTTTTTTTTTGACTGATTCTTTACCCATTAGAAGGCTTCTCTATTCAGAAAGGATATCTTTAATAGCAAGCCAAATACGTCTAAACTTTTGTACAAAACCTATAGGATTGCTAGTTGTTTCTTCATCAACTGAATCAACTAGGGATTGAATCCTATCCATACGTTCTGCTACGATATAGAGGTTGTTTACAGCCTCATCCTTACTTGCTAGGGATTCACGCAGTAGAACAACCATATTACCAATTTCGCGTTTTAGTCGTTCATTTTCGGCTTTACGACGAGTTTCCCAACCTTTAATACTAGCTTTAGACCGTCGCTCAAACTTAAGCTCTGCCTTAGTTTCATTGTATAGGGTTAAATACATTTCTCGCTCAGAGCTTACTATCTCATATTTGGTGAGTAATTCAGTTGCTCTAGTTTTTTCTTCGTTGTAGAGGCCAAGAGTCTGCTGATACCTTTGTTGCTCATCAAGATAAAGCTGATAATTTTGTGCAGTGCGCTCTTTTAATTCAGTAGTTTCAACTTGGTATGTTTGAAGCTTTTTTTGAAAAAGTGTAAATTGGGATGCAACTTCTTTATTTTCTTTGGCACGTTTTTCTGCTTCATTTCGATACCTTTGTTGCTCGTCAAGATAAAGCTGGTAATTCTTTGCAGTAAGTTCTTTTAACTCATTAGTCTCGACTTGGTATGTTTGAACTTCTTGTTGAACATGAACAAGTTGGGATGCAGCTTCCTCATTTTTTTTGCAAGTTGTTTGGCTTCATCATATAAAATGCGAAGAGTCTCCACTGACTTTTTAAGGTCATGTAAAGAAGCTGGTTCTTTCTGACGTGAGATAGGATGATTGATTGCATTGTCATAATAAGGATCTCGACGACCACCAACAGTGTCTTTCATAGCTATAACATAGCTCCCTAGTTGATTATTTTTTATACCTAAATTAAGTTTAAGTGTAGCCAATATTCACTAATTCAGTATGTGATCGTGATCTATAGCTAATAGTTATGGAGAACTTATGATTTATTGGGATTAGGGAGGAAATTTAAAAATAAAGGCTGGTTTTAATTTCCAGCCTCTTAGAGGTTGTTTGAAAAGTCTAATTTATTACTAGCCCTGGCGACTAGAAGTCGCGGCTATACAGACAAAACCCGCCTGCGCGGGTTAAAAACCTTAATTTTTCATTAGTCCACTGAGGTGGACTTGGCCTGTGTAGTAGCGAATTATATTCGCCCAAAACTTTTCAAACACTTGATATTTTAATTTTAAGATTGTTTGTTTTTTAACTTTTGCTTCTTCCGGCGTTTTTCAGTAGTGGCTACCGCATGATCAACTGAATAACCCACTACAGGAATTACCTGATATCTGCGGTCTTCTTCTAGATTTCTTAACTCAGTGTAATCAACCCAGTGAATACAATCAACAGGACAGGTATCTATAGCTTCTTGAACTACCTCTTCTGCATCCCCATCTTGGCGAACTACGCGCGATCGCCCATAATCTGGTTCAATATAAAAGGTGTTACGGGCAACATGGGCGCAATGTTTACAACCAATACAAGTAATTTCATCTACATAAACGCCCTTTTGACGCAGCACGCCGCCTAATTCAGGCTCTAAACCAGACCGTTCTGGCTCATCCCGTAAAAAACCACCTAATTCTGGTTCTAAACCAGAACGATTGTTTTCTAAATCTTCTGGCAACGTCTGCGATTGGGTCATTATGAACTCCAGCGTTGTACGACTAAGCGAATGGAACCATCTGCATTGTTTTGTTGTTCAGCAACTTGGAAGCCGACTTTAGCGGTTTCTTTCACCACTGCTTGGTAAGCATAGCGCTGAGTGACTTGGCGCAAAAATCCATCTACAGATAAATCTTGCTGCCAATATTGTAGATCAGCTACCAATTCGTATTCCTTACCATTCCATCTAAAACCGATATCATAGCCATTTTCCTGCTCGATAGAAACTTCCGCAGGATGAGTTTGACCGCGATAGCCACGTACTTCTTGTGGGCCAGGCTTCCAGTCTATGCCCAAGTCAGTCAGCGCATCTTTTAAGGATTCTAGGTTACGGATTTGAGTCTTGATTTGGCTAAAGTGTGACATGGTGGTTGTGAATCTATGACAATAAACTAGTTTGAAAACTTACCATTCGCTGAATGCAGTTTGCGTATTTACTACAGCAGATTCCTGGACATTATTGTTAGCGAAAAATTCTGAGGTTGGCTGCTGATCGAGTACTTGTCCCAGTTGCGCTTCTATCGCTGCTGTTACTTCAGCACAAGAGTTACCTACGATACCAGTTACCGTCTCTTGTACCCGACCGTCTGGATAAATTATGAACTCTAATGTTTCCATGCTATGAAAGCCAACCTCGATAGTACGATTGAACCTTACTGCTTGAGCAGAGTTGGTCAAAATCTAGCTGTAGAACTTAGATACAAACTTGCCATTTGTTAACTAATGTTCCATCTTTCAAAATAAATATCTCAGAATCTTTACAAAAATTATTATTTTAATAAGCTGACACTCCTATCATTAGTAAGTTTCCCCTAACCTGATCGATTAGTCAAGGTCAAAATCACCTAAGAAAATATAACTGTAAAAGCTCTTAAACGTTAGGATTGTAGTCAGCAAAGGCAGGCAGGGAAATATAAAAAAATACTAAAGCTTATTGAAATAAATTATCATTATCATAGAATTGAGCGGATTGTTATATGAACTGCGATCGCTTACTTATCTTTTCCCTATCTTCATAACATTAAGTAAAGTCAGTTATTTATAATACTTGCTTACTGTTATGATTCATTCTAATCTATCTGCTGTGGCTATCTGATTCAAAGCTTTACTGAAAATACGATGTAAATGCGTTCTAAGTTCATCTTCAGCCCCAGGATAAGCTGCTAAAGCCTCAATTTGTGCATCGGGGTAGGATATATAAGAACCAGGATAAAGAATTGCAACATAATTTACCACTTGCTGACCCTGATTATCTCGAATTGCGTGGCAATAAGCGTGCATTTTTTCAATATCCTGTCCTTTTGGCTTGCTTTCTCTGTTTATATTTTCTGGATTTTAAATTTCCAACCTAGAAAACAAATTGAGCATTATCTTTAGATAATCCTAGAAATCAATAATCTATAAATTAGGGTAAAAAAAGATTTTATTGAAATTTAAGATGATAAATGATTAACAGGTTATCTGATATTTGTACACATCCTATAGGTAGATGAATTGAAATCCAAGTAGGTTTAAATTATCTATATATGGTAAACACTTGGTATATATCTAGGCTTGGTTAATAACCAAGCCTTTTTTATGCTTAATCAGGACTTATGCAAGTGGCATAATCAATTTTAGTACGACCTCCATATTAAGCAAGTATAAATACTTAAAACATAAGCAGAAGTATATAGAGAATTTAGGAAAAATAGAAACTGAATAGTCTCAGTAAATGCTTATGGTGTCTGGCAAGGAATAACATTTTCATTACTATTCAAAATATACAAGTCCAAAAAGTGACTCAAACGAATGATATCTATAAAATGAAAATGCAATTAACATAGTAGCGGAAATAATTACAAAACTCCAAGAAATGGGGTTTAAATATGAGTTAGTTATCTTCAGATAGTTTTTACTGTGAGAGTGAAATATTTCTGAGTGTGTTGAATCAATATCAACTCTTATGTTGAAAGTGATAAAAAATTGATGTTACTATAGCATTTCTTCATCACATTAGATACATCATAGTCCCCTCATCGCTTGCGGGGAGCGGCTTGGGGGTGGGGTTTTTGTAACTCACTCAACCGATAAACGCTATATACTTTAACCAATTTATTTGAAGAATTAATCAGCCTATAGGAAGTATTAAAAACATCATAAATAATACCAATTAGTGATTCTATAAATTAAAAAAAAGGTTTAGCGATCTGCTAAACCTCTATAGAAAGCAGTTATTCGACACACCAGAATTAATTTAAATCTATTCCTAATTCTAGTCATCTTCCTATAGGATCTATCCAAATATTCATAAATCTGATAGAAACTTACGTATTTAAATTTTTGGATAAATCTACTACCAAAAGAAAGATTAAAAATCAAACTTAGTAGCTTCTAAGTTTTTACGCAGCTAAATTTAATAAACAGTATGACCTTGATCTTTAACAGGAGTTTAGACTAAATCGATCAAGTTAAAGAAAAAAGAGAGTTTGTTTTCAACAGTCCCCCTTTTGGTAGTATCTAAAACAAGAACCACCTAATCTCACCTGCTAACATGATATAAAAAGTGCAAGATTAGTTATTCTCTTTAAATATTAATACTTAATTTTCATCTTCTTCAATTGATTTTATCATTTGATACTGTTCATCTTAATTTTTATTTTTGCATTCACTGAATGTATTCAAATACCTATTTTTTCGTAGTCTATGATAGTGATAGCTACGTCCGTTACAAGTATCGTCTACTGAGCTTGAATCCGTCCACCCCATTTACAGTCAGCATTTACAATTTGTAGATGAGTCTAATTATTATTAATCCGCAGAAATATCCCTTGAAAAGCGGAAAAGTGTCATTCACTAGCAGCTGTTACAAGATTTGTACACACCTTATAGGAAGATGAACTCTAATCAGAAAGAGTTTAAATTATCTACATATGGTAAACACCTGGTATATACAAAGGCTTGGCTTTAGTCCACGCCTTTTTCATGCTTAAGATATTTACTTATTTGTTTTTATACGATAGGGACAAAAGAAGCTAAAAATTGTGTCCAAGTAATGCTTTATCAGTTTTTGGGGTATTTGGATACATCCTTTAGGAAGATGATCTGTAAGCAGACTAGAACTAAATTAATTTAGTACGTTGTTAAGCACAGCAATTATAGAGGTTTGGTTTATTGCCAAACCTTTTTTCTAAATGTAACTGCTAACCTTTATAATTAGTGTTCCCAAGCCAACTTTAAATAAAATGCTGATGAAAACATTCAATCGAGATCCAACTGTACCAAAAATTTACCCTTTTCAAATTAGGCATCTTTAACATAATGGTTTTAACCTTTGCTAACAAGGATTTTCAACATTGAAAGACAGATACTAATCACCTATAAACAGTATATTTTTTAAAATCTATAATCAGTACCCAGATAGAATTAATTACACAGATTGGTTTTCTGTTCCCCGTTCGGAGTTCGGACGTTCGGCGTACCCCTTTAGGGAAGCAAGCGTTCGACTGAGCTCACGCCGAAGTCTACGCGTAGCGTCCCGCAGGGATAGCGCAGTTAAACCATATCGATAGCGTGGCGTTAGTATAGTATGCTCACGGCGAAAGCCTGTTAAGAGTTCCCTCTCTCCACCAATGAATTTAATTTTGTCCGACTACTTGTATTTATTTCATTGATCTACACTGCTACAATGCAAATATTAACCAAGCAGGTTTTGTCTGCTGATATGCATCCAGAATATAAGTGATGAGTAATCAAATCCATGACTATAATCCCAGCGGTATAGCTGAAATCAATGGTAATTTACTGGGTTTACCTTATGATTACGAGTCTGCAAACTTGATTGTCTTTGCTGTACCGTGGGAAGTTACTGTTTCCTATGGTGCTGGTACAGCTAACGGACCACAACGGATTTTAGATGCGTCATTCCAAATAGATTTATTCGATTTTGATAATCCTGATGGTTGGAAACAGGGAATTTTCATGGTGGAAATTCCCCAAGATATTTTAGATAAAAATCATTACTATCGTCAACAAGCAGCCAAAATTATCGAAAGACAAGCAGAAGGTAAACCGCTCACAAATACACCTGATTTAACATCTGTACTAACAGAAATTAATCAAGCAAGTGAACAGGTGAATCAATGGCTGTTTAAGCATTGTCAAGCAGCAATGAATCAGGGTAAAAAAGTCGCTGTTATTGGTGGTGATCATAGCTCACCGTTGGGTTATTTCCACGCATTAGCTGCTAGATATGATAGTTATGGCATTCTGCACATTGACGCACACGCAGATTTGCGCGACTCTTACGAGGAATTTGAATTTTCTCATGCGTCGATTATGTTCAATGCGATGAAAATACCGCAAATTTCTAAGTTAGTGCAAGTAGGTTTGCGGGATATTTGTCAAGATGAAGTAGATATAATCAATAATTATAATGGGCGGATTATAGCTTATTATGATTCTGCGATTAAACAAAAGTTATATTCTGGAAATACTTGGATTGATATATGTCGAGAAATGATCAATCATTTACCTGAAAATGTTTATATTAGCTTTGATGTGGATGGGTTAGATCCTAAACTGTGTCCAAATACTGGAACTCCGGTTCCTGGGGGATTGGAATTAGAACAAGCTTATTGTTTGTTTAGGGAATTGGTAAATAGCGGTAGAAAAATTATTGGTTTTGATTTGTGTGAAGTCGGTGATGCTGAGTGGGATGGTAATGTGGGTGCGAGGATAGTTTATAAGTTGGCGAATTTATTGAATTTATCCCAGAAAAACAGTACTTACGGAAATTAAATCTAGTCTAGAAACCCAGTCTATCTCTGAATCAGGATTTACAGGATTATCTCGCTTCCAGTTTAGAGGAATCATGCATTGCTTTACAAGTCCTGCGATCGCACTTCCCATCATTTTTACCCAGAATATGTTTCCGGTATTTTTTAATAGGTTATTTTTGATACAGTATGAAAGACCGGGATCTGGATTTTATCAGGCTTCAAGAATTGTGGTGAGAAGTCCGGGCTAAGAGTGAGACGTGGGGCTTCTTTTGTTTTCAGCTAAAATAGTACCCTAAAGAAAATTCAGAAAAATCGTAATTATGACAACTGCTACACCCGTAAAAACTGAATATGAAGCGATTATAGGTTTAGAAACCCATTGTCAACTCAGTACCAACACCAAAATTTTTTCCAATAGTTCCACCGCATTTGGTGCTGACCCCAATACTAATATCGACCCGGTATGTATGGGTTTACCAGGGGTTTTACCCGTGCTTAACGCCAAAGTTCTAGAATATGCTGTCAAAACTGGTTTGGCGCTAAATTGTCAAATTGCTAGATATAGCAAATTTGACCGTAAACAGTATTTCTATCCTGACTTACCCAAAAATTACCAAATTTCTCAATATGACTTACCTATAGCCGAACACGGTTGGATAGAAATTGAATTGGTAGATGATGCTGGCAACCCCATTCGCAAACGCATCGGTATTACCCGCTTACACATGGAAGAGGATGCGGGAAAACTCGTACACGCAGGGAGTGAAAGGCTTTCGGGTTCTACCTATTCTCTGGTAGATTACAACAGAGCAGGTGTTCCGTTGGTGGAAATTGTTTCTGAACCTGACTTGCGTTCTGGACAAGAAGCGGCTGAATATGCTCAAGAATTACGCCGAATTGTGCGCTATCTTGGTGTCAGTGATGGCAATATGCAGGAAGGTTCTCTGCGTTGTGATGTAAATATTTCTGTTCGTCCTGTGGGAAGAAAGGAATTTGGGACGAAGGTAGAAATCAAGAATATGAACTCTTTTAGTGCTATCCAAAAGGCGATAGACTATGAAATTGAGCGTCAAATTGCAGCAATTGAAGCTGGGGAAAGAATTATTCAAGAAACTCGTTTGTGGGAAGAAGGTTCCCAACGTACAAGTAGTATGCGAGTTAAGGAAGGTTCTAGCGATTATCGGTATTTCCCGGAACCAGATTTGTCACCAATTCAGGTGAGTGAGCAACAATTAGAAACTTGGTTGAGTGAGTTACCGGAATTACCGACGCAAAAACGCCATCATTATGAAAATGAGTTGGGTCTTTCAGCTTATGATGCACGAGTCTTGACAGAAGATAGTTCGGTAGCTGATTATTTTGAAAGTTCCATCAAATCTGGTGCAAATCCTAAAGCTGCTGCTAACTGGATTACCCAAGATATTGCTGCTTACCTGAATAAGCAAAAACTCACTATTGCAGAAATTGCTTTAACTCCCGCTAATCTTGCTGATGTGATTACTCGCATTGAAACTGGTAAAATTAGCAACGCTCAAGCAAAGGAAAAACTCTCAGATTTACTGAGTGGTGTTACTCCTGAGAAAGCTTTTGCAGGTCAAGAGTTAATTAGTGATCCTACTGTCTTAGAACCTATCATAGATGAAATCATAGCCGCTAATACTCAACAATTAGAAAAGTATCGTGCTGGTAATACTAACCTCAAAGGTTTCTTTGTCGGACAAGTATTGAAAAAGACCGGTAAACGTGCTGATCCAAAACTGACTAATGAATTACTGGAAAAGAAACTTAATGCTTAGTTGTGGGTGGGATGAAAGTGATGATAATTCAATTTTTTTCCTGACAATTTCACACCAGATTTTTGTAAAAAAACTAAAAAATGGGTGATACCCCCCATCCCTTAAGTGCTATACTTTGCTAGTTAGATGCACCCTGATGATTTGGAGAGCTGCCTAAGTGGCTCTCTTCCTTTCGGAGAATTTACGCAAATATATCTTTGAGATCAAGTTCGGATAATTAAAGCCACTGAGTTTTCCTCTGACCGAGTATTTATATGAATGGGAAAAAAAGCAGGGTTCTTAGGTTGCTTTTGTGAAGTATTTAAAATCAGGTTGACAAATAATCACTAAAAAGAGTATTGAACACGTCCTAAAATGAAAGTAATTTTCGTAACTTTTTTAGTAAAAATCCTGAAAAAGGGGTTTCACCCATCACCCTTAAAATGTTATACTGTGATAAGTAGATGCACCCTGATGATTTGGAGAGCTATTTAATTGGCTCTCTTTTTTAGTTTTTATCTCTTAGTATTTAAAATAACATAGTCTAAATAGTTTTTTGGGAGTTAAAAATAACATGACTCAATTTTATGCTTAGGTGTGCAGCACTGTCACTATAAATACGGTTAAAAACCATTACGGTCATACCAAATCAACTGGTGCAAGATTGCCATCTACAGATAAACTCACAATAAGGAGAAATACGGGATAGCTAACCTGAGCCGGAAGCGGTAAAAGTCGGAGCAGCAATCTACAAACCTACTGAATATATAGTTTTTGTGAGAAAAATTATGGGAGACTGGCAGGAAATTACTGGTGGAGTGACAGCAGCTAGAGGGTATCGAGCAGCGGGAATTACGGCCGGACTTAAACCTTCAGGATTGCCGGATTTGGCGTTAATATTGTCAGATGTAGATGCGATCGCAGCCGGTGTGTTCACAACTAGTCATGTTAAAGCTGCTTGTGTGGATTATTGCCGTCAACGTTTGCAAGCTAAACATAGTGCCAGAGCTATATTATGCAACGCTGGACAGGCTAATGCCGCGACAGGTAGCCAAGGTGTAAAAGATGCTCTGGAAAGTGCTGATTTATTAGCTAAAGAATTGGGTATTTCCCCAGAAGCGATTTTACTGGCTTCTACAGGCGTAATTGGTCAAAGAATTAAAATGGATATACTGCGTGGTGGTATACCCAAGGTAGTAGCAGCACTGTCAGAAACAGGCTCAGATGCTGCTGCTGGAGCTATTATCACCACCGATTTAGTCACAAAATCAATTGCTCTAGAAACAACTATAGGCGACCGTCCCGTGAGAATTGGCGGCATTGCCAAAGGTTCGGGAATGATACACCCCAACATGGCCACTATGCTGGCATTTGTCACCTGTGATGCTGCTGTTGCACCCACGCTTTGGCAACAAATGCTAACAAGAGCAGCAGATAGAAGTTTCAATTCTATTACCGTTGATGGTGATACCAGCACAAATGATAGCTTAATTGCTTTAGCAAATGGTCAATCTCGCACCCCAGCAATTACAGAAATGGGTGTAGAAGCAGAGAGACTAGAAGCCATGCTAACAGCAGTATGCCAGCATTTAGCGAAAGCGATCGCACGTGACGGAGAAGGTGCAACCTGCTTAGTAGAAGTGCAAGTCACCGGCGCACAAGATGAAACAGCAGCACGACAAATCGCCAAAACCATCGCTGGGTCTTCTTTAGTCAAATCTGCAATCTTTGGACGTGACCCCAATTGGGGACGTATCGCCGGCGCTGCTGGACGTGCAGGAGTACCCTTTGAACAAGATAATTTGCAAATTAAATTAGGGGATTTCTTACTTTTTAATAATGGTCAACCTTTACCTTTTGATAAAGCCGCAGCTAGTGCATATTTAAAAAAAGCAGCATCAGGTGCGTATCTAAAAGAAGATACAGTATTAATTTCGGTCAGCGTTGGTAATGGTCACGGCACAGGTCAAGCATGGGGTTGTGATTTGAGTTACGACTATGTGAAAATTAACGCCGAATATACAACTTGAATCAATTCCAGAGTTTGCATTTGGGACTAAAAACATGAGAGAAAAGGCGTGAAATATATCATAAAAAAGCAAGAACAATGCTTGCCCACGCCCAGGAGCTAGTCTACACCCTATCTGAGTTGATGCCTACCCATTACCAAAAACAGAACTTAGAAGCGATGTTTGGTTTATTCTTGGAGGCTCAAGGACATCCTTTACCAGAACACTCAAAAACTAAATCAGCAAGTGCGTTAAGCCGATTCCTAAATATTCAACCCTAGTCAACAAGGGAAATGATTCGCACTGTGCGTGATTATGCAATTAAACTGCACCAACAAGGACAACAAGTACGTTTAGTCGGTTTAAACTTCCCCGTTACTGTGTCCTGGTATTATCTCAAACGTGACAACGGTAAGTTGGAAAAACGTTTTGTCTTGTCCACTCGACCGCTGAAAGCTAGCACTATTAAATGGTGAGCCAGCGCGGTGGACGGGTTCCCCGGCATAAAGCGACTGGCGAACCTGAAGGGTGGGGTAAGCGCAGGTGGCGGATTGAGCAGTAACCCTAAAAAAGTTTTCAAAACCCCTTGACAGAAGAGAGGAAGAATTGGTATGTTTAATAAGTGAGGGCAAAAGCCCAATGCGCTGAACCGAGAAAAGATAATAATACTTTGAAAGAATAAAGACGACCATTCCTCGTCAAAAAAATCAACTGAACAATCCTGGAAAGAAAAATAGAGGATTGAAGAGGTTAAAGAATTAGAGCTTAAGAAGAACGAACCAAAATGGAGAGTTTGATCCTGGCTCAGGATGAACGCTGGCGGTATGCTTAACACATGCAAGTCGAACGGAATCCTTAGGGATTTAGTGGCGGACGGGTGAGTAACGCGTGAGAATCTGGCTTCAGGTCGGGGACAACAGTTGGAAACGACTGCTAATACCGGATATGCCGAGAGGTGAAAGATTAATTGCCTGGAGATGAGCTCGCGTCTGATTAGCTAGTTGGTGGGGTAAGAGCCTACCAAGGCGACGATCAGTAGCTGGTCTGAGAGGATGATCAGCCACACTGGGACTGAGACACGGCCCAGACTCCTACGGGAGGCAGCAGTGGGGAATTTTCCGCAATGGGCGAAAGCCTGACGGAGCAATACCGCGTGAGGGAGGAAGGCTCTTGGGTCGTAAACCTCTTTTCTCAGGGAAGAAAAAAATGACGGTACCTGAGGAATAAGCATCGGCTAACTCCGTGCCAGCAGCCGCGGTAATACGGAGGATGCAAGCGTTATCCGGAATGATTGGGCGTAAAGCGTCCGCAGGTGGCCATGTAAGTCTGCTGTTAAAGAGTCATGCTCAACATGATAAAAGCAGTGGAAACTACACGGCTAGAGTACGTTCGGGGCAGAGGGAATTCCTGGTGTAGCGGTGAAATGCGTAGATATCAGGAAGAACACCGGTGGCGAAAGCGCTCTGCTAGGCCGTAACTGACACTGAGGGACGAAAGCTAGGGGAGCGAATGGGATTAGATACCCCAGTAGTCCTAGCCGTAAACGATGGATACTAGGCGTGGCTTGTATCGACCCGAGCCGTGCCGTAGCTAACGCGTTAAGTATCCCGCCTGGGGAGTACGCACGCAAGTGTGAAACTCAAAGGAATTGACGGGGGCCCGCACAAGCGGTGGAGTATGTGGTTTAATTCGATGCAACGCGAAGAACCTTACCAAGACTTGACATGTCGCGAATCTTTCTGAAAGGAGAGAGTGCCTTCGGGAGCGCGAACACAGGTGGTGCATGGCTGTCGTCAGCTCGTGTCGTGAGATGTTGGGTTAAGTCCCGCAACGAGCGCAACCCTCGTTTTTAGTTGCCAGCATTAAGTTGGGCACTCTAGAGAGACTGCCGGTGACAAACCGGAGGAAGGTGAGGATGACGTCAAGTCAGCATGCCCCTTACGTCTTGGGCTACACACGTACTACAATGCTACGGACAAAGGGCAGCTACACAGCGATGTGATGCTAATCTCATAAACCGTAGCTCAGTTCAGATCGCAGGCTGCAACTCGCCTGCGTGAAGGAGGAATCGCTAGTAATTGCAGGTCAGCATACTGCAGTGAATTCGTTCCCGGGCCTTGTACACACCGCCC
>NZ_JBPWOA010000019.1:137500-270942 GCF_051781005.1 Anabaena sp. WFMT
GTGCGGGAATAAAGTGCTTGTCAGGTGCTAATTTTTGCATCTGGTGGATAATTCCTGGCTCTGTAGCGACGATAAATTCCTGTGTAGGGCTTTTTTGACAATAATTAAGTAAGGCGGCTGTAGAGCCAATAAAGCTGGCATGGCGTAAAACGCTGGTTTCACATTCTGGGTGAGCGATCGCTTCTGCTTCTGGATGTGTGGTTTTTAACTTGACTATTTTCTTTTCAGAAAAGGTTTCATGGACAATACAGCTACCTTGCCATAACAGCATATCTCGTCCTGTTTGTTCCATTACATACCGTCCCAAGTTCCGATCTGGAGCGAAAATAATCGGCTGCTCTTTGGGTATTTGCTGGACGATTTTTACAGCGTTGGAACTGGTGCAGATAATATCGCTCATGGCCTTAATTTCGGCAGAGCAGTTAATATAGGAAATTACCAAATGGTCTGGGTGTGCGGCTTTGAAAGCAGCAAACTCGTTTGGAGGACAGCTATCTGCTAAAGAACAACCAGCATTTAAGTCTGGTAGTAATACTAATTTATCAGGATTAAGAATTTTGGCTGTTTCTGCCATGAAATGAACGCCAGCAAACACAATCACATCTGCATTTGTCTGTGCTGCTGCTTTGGCTAATTGTAAAGAATCGCCAATAAAGTCGGCAATATCTTGAATATCGGGGTCTTGATAGTAATGCGCTAATATTACCGCGTTGAGTTCTGTTTTTAGCTCCTCAATAGCGGCAAATAAATCTAATGGTAGTGTACCCTGTGGTCGAGCAAGTGTAGTTGTAAACACAATTAGGAACTGCTTTTTTGTACAAATTATTATCTTGTGGATTCAATTATAGTAGTTTTTACCAAAAATAGTGGACGGTTGATGTTGGCAATTTATGTGCAAATCCGGTGGAGTTTCATATCCTGGAGATATACGGCTTTTTAAAGTGGCATGACCAGTCAGAAAACTCAATCAAAACCTGTGAAAATTGCTGTAATTGGCGATGTTCACGATCAATGGGAAGTAGAAGACGGTATAGCACTCAAGCATCTGGGTGTGGACTTAGTGCTGTTTGTCGGAGATTTTGGGAATGAGTCGGTGGAAGTGGTAAGAGCGATCGCTTCCCTAGATATTCCCAAAGCAGCCGTAATGGGCAACCACGATGCCTGGTACTCGGCTACTGAATGGGGACGTAAAAAATGTCCTTATGACCGCACCAAGGAAGACTGGGTACAGGAACAACTAGATTTATTGGGAGTGTCCCAAGTCGGTTATGGTAAATTGGATTTTCCTGATTGGAATTTAACTGTGGTGGGGGGTCGTCCTTTTACCTGGGGTGGGCCAGAATGGAGATTTGCGGAAATCTGTCAGGAACGTTACGGTGTCTCTAGTCTGGAGGAGTCCGCAGATAAAATCGTCAAGGTGGTGAAAAGTGCTGCTTATGACAATATTATTTTTTTAGGACACAATGGGCCGAGTGGATTAGGCGATCGTCCTGAAGACCCTTGTGGAAAAGATTGGCATCCTATTGGTGGTGATTTTGGTGATCCTGATTTAGCGGAAGCAATTTCTCAAAGTCTCAACATGAAGAAAACTGTTTCCCTAGTCGCCTTTGGTCATATGCACCGCACTCTCCGCCATACTAAGAAGGTGCAAAGGAAGGCTGTGTTTAGAAGTCCAGAGGGAACAATTTACTTAAATGCCGCTACTGTACCCCGGATTGTGGAAGAGGACGGTGTAAAATTACGGAATTTTTCTCTGGTCTCTTTGGAGGGGGGTGTGGTAACAAAAGCTTCTCTGGTTTGGTTGGGTAGGAACTTCCAGGTGGCTGCTGAAGAAATTTTTTATAATTCTTCCCCTTCAGTTGTGCCAATTGTGTAATTATAGGTTATGATATTATTTGTCAGTTTTTGTGTTTCACACTTCTGACAAATAATCTGGAGAGGTGGCAGAGTGGTCGAATGCGCCTGACTTGAAATCAGGTGAAGTGAAAGCTTCCGGGAGTTCGAATCTCCCCCTCTCCGTTTTTTTAGTTTTTATATCACGCAGAGGCGCAAAGTCACAGAGAAGAGCGCAAGAGTTTGACTTGAAAATATAAAGTCTGCTGTAAGGTAAGAGTCAGCTTTGCTATGATTCCAGATATAAGCTTTCACATAGGTAATTCAGTAATAGGTATGATTTGCTGAATTTACAAATAATGGTAGGGTGTAGTCAATTGTATATTCTTAACCCTAATTAAAATTAAATTTGCCATGAAAATAGAAATTTCTAACTTAGGTGTTATTGAAAAGGCAGAAATTGATTTAAAGCCTTTAACTGTGTTTATTGGTGGTAATGGAACAGGGAAAACTTGGACAGCTTATACTTTAGCATCTATATTCGGTCAATATGGATGTGAGAGATATTGGCAAGCTTACATTGATAAAAAGACTGAACATAGATATCCAATTATAGATAATGCAATTGAAGAATTTTTGCAAGAAGGAAATGTTCAGATTGATTTAATAAATTTTGCTGAAGAGTTTATTGAAATATACATCAATGATGTTTCTGCTTTAGCTTATAGCTGGATGAATAAATTTCTAGCCACGGATCGTGTTGATTTTAAAAAAATGAACGTGAGTTTCGATTTATCCTCTGCGAAATCAGAAATATTTGATAATCTTAAAAAAGATTTTATAAACCAACAGTTATCTTTTGGAACTAAAAGTAAAGATACTTTGCATATTCTCAAAGAATTAGGTGACAGTAAGATTTATTTATATATACTTTCAGTTTCTGAAGAAAGTATTTTGAAAAAGTTACCTAAAAGAGCATTTGAGCAAATTTTGCTTAAATTAATTTTTAGAACAATTCACAGGTTTTTTCATTTAGAAACTTATATATTCCCTACAGAAAGAACAGGAGTTTTACCATTCTTTTCTTCAGCCACAAAAATTGAAAATTACGTAGATATTGAAAATTTTGATGATCTTGATGAGAATGTAAAAAATCTTTCATCTATGAAATTAAGCATACCAGTACAAGATTTAAAATTGACACTAGAAAGCATATACATAAAAACATCATCAGAAAGAGAAAAAGAAATACAACTTTACCCAGAAGTTTTAGCTTATCTTAAATTAGCAGAAATTCTAGAAAATGATATTTTAGGGGGTAAAGTCAATGTTGAAAATTCTAGCTTTGATCAAGAAATTCTTTATCAAGCATCAGAAAATATTAAATTAGAAATGACTGTTTCTTCTTCAATGGTAAAAGAATTAGCTCCTTTAGTTTTATGTTTGCGTTATTTCGCTGTACCAAATGAATTACTGATTATTGATGAACCAGAAGTGAATTTACATCCAGCAGCGCAAGTACAAATTATCGAATTTTTAGCAATGTTAGTTCAAGCAGGTTTAAAAGTATTAATTACAACTCATAGCCCTTATATTGTTGATCATTTAGCAAATTTAATGAAAGCCGCTAAATATGAAGATAAAGAAAGTCTCAAAGAACGATTTTATTTAGAGCAAACAGACGCTTTTATTCCTCAAGAAAAAGTTTCTGTTTATCTATTTGAAGATGGTACAGCTAAGAATATCTTACATGAAGATGGGCGTATAGATTGGGGAACATTTGGGAATGTGTCAGATGACATTTCTCATATCTTTCCATAATCACTCTATAAATTCAGGAGTGATTTAAAAATGCCTTTCAATACTTTATTGTTATCATGTTGTTTACTACCAGGAAAAACAAGTCATAAAGAAGATGGAGTGGAGGTAAGTTTACAACCAGCAAGTGGTGAAACAGTTTTATTTTTTCATATAGACGAGAAATCAAACCCTAATTGTAAGTTTCGTCAACTATTAGGATTAGATCAAGAAGGGATGAAAATCTGTGATCTCATCGTATTTTATGCAAAAGAGAGTCAAAGGATTATCTGTTTTGTAGAATTGAAGGGTGGTGATATAAAAAAAGCAAAAGAACAGGTTATAAATACATCTACATACTTTAACAAAGCCCTGAAAAAATCTGATCCATCATTAAATTTTACTGCAAAAACCTATATTGTATCTAATAGTTCTGTACCACAAGAACTTGATAAATATAAACAAGAATTAAAGAATAAGTTTGGTGAAGGTAACTATGACATTAGCAGAAATTCAGATTTAGGTAATTTTTTGCGAGGTACAAAGTATCAACTTAAAGGAAAACAAAAAAATAAGTAGATATTTTCTAATAAAATAGGTCTATTTTAAAGCCAAAATACTTAATACTATGCTTGTGTTTTTATTATCAATAAATACCTGTGGTACTTCAACCAATGACTACCCTTAATTCCATCACTTTACCAGATAAATTATACAAGGAACTACAAAAGTTAGCTGAAGCTGAAAATGATTCCATAGAATCTCAAATTGTGGCGCTATTACAGAACGCTTTACAGGAAAAACAAAAGAAAACAGAAGCACAACGTCGCAATAATGTACTCAAAGTCCTAGAGGAAAGCCGTCTGCGTCGTCGTTTAAATCCAGCAGATTTTGGATTACCAGATAGTACAGAAATGATCCGAGAAGACCGCAAGAGATGACTAATACTCTAAAATGTGTACTAGATACAAATGTGTGCATCAAATATTTTATTGTTGACCCCCTCACACCTCAATTTATCCAACTTTTTCCTCACCTTGCTTATCCGCAAACAGAAATGTTTGTACCAGACCTATTTTATATCGAATGTACAAATGTTTTCTTGAAGTATGTACGTATAAATATGTATACTGCTGCTGAGGTACAATCCGATTTAACTACTCTCAAGAATTTAGAATTACAGGTTGTCTCTACCGCTGATTTAATGGATGATGCGGTTAATATCGCCTTAAATTACAATATTTCTGCTTATGATGCTTCTTATGTCGCACTTTCGCAGCAGACAGGAACTACTTTGCTGACTCTGGACAAAAGCTAGTCAAGGCTTTAGCGACTTCATCTTATAATATTTGCTTATTTAACGAGTTCCAAATTCCAGGTTTCGGAGAGTAGGTGCAAAGGTTATTTTGCGTCCTTGCATCTTGGCGCGAAATTACTCTTCTATAACTTCCACCAAGTCTTCAATCATGACATCAAAAATACGGGCTAATTTCTGGAGGGCTGTAAGATATCAAGCACGCACCGTCATGGTGGGGAGAATTTTTTACTCGACAATTTGGTGAAGCTTCTTCGGAGTTTGTGCTTTACAGTTGGGGAAAATTAATTGCATTAATTAAATTTGCCTTTAGTGAAGAAACATTACAAGAACTCCGAAGTAGCTATCACCAGAAAAAAGTGCTTTTATCTGTGTAATAGGGAACAGGGAACAGATAATTTTCCCTCCATCTCACCAATCACCAATCACCTATTCAGCAGTTTTATTTGCAGCCCGATTAGCACGCGCTTCCGCTGAACTCATCACTTCTGCAAAATTCTCTAGCACTTCACCAGGGTGGTTTTCTAAAACTCTTGTGGAAAGGGCTACTCTACCTTTACCTTCATCTAAGTCAATAATAACAGCTTTAATTTGCTGACCGATTTGAAAGACTTTTTCCAAAGATTCAATGAATTTTTGGCTTACCTGTTTGATGTGAAGTAAAGCACTGACACCATTTAACTCGACAAACACGCCAAAAGGTTTGATGCCAGTAATTTTACCTTCTACTAACTGACCTAGTTCTAATAAGCTGAAGTTGCTAGAACGAGTTGCTAAACGCTGGGAAAGAATGAGTTTGTTGGTGTTGCGATTAATTTCCAAAAAGCCAGCGGTGAGACTTTGACCTTTGAGTGCTTCTAAGTTATCACGTTCGGCGAGGTGCGATCGCGGAATAAATCCCCGCAAGGAAAGAAGATCAACAGTGACACCACCTTTATTAACACCTGTTACTCGCACTTGCACTGTCTGGGAATTTTCCTGCATTTGTAACAATTTCACCCAGATTTGCTGAATTTCTAACTGCTTGCGAGAGAGGGTAACTTGACCTTCAGCATCTTGATCTCGGATAATCAAAAACTCTATATCTTCTTGCATCGGCAGAACTTCCGCTAAATCAGTTACTGCTCTCAACGAAGCCTCATCGCGGGGAAGAAAAGCGGACGACTTACCACCAATATCAACATAGGCTCCATCATGGTCAAGTTGAAACACCTTGCCATGTACAACCTGTCCCTTTTGAAATTGGTAGTCGTGTTTTTCCAGTGCTTGGGCAAAATCGTCCATAGAAAAAGACGAATTGGCTGTTTGAGAAAGTTGTGATTCGGAATTCATGACGTTTGAAGATAAATTGTATGAGAAGAAGAAATTCAGGAGTTCAGTAGTGCCACAACGCGAGAGATAGGCTAACAGGGACAATCAGCTAGAAAATCCCTTAAACAACTTCTATTTCCTAAAAACCTCTTGTTAAGCTGCTAAAACACTGGTAAAAAGTTTTTGAACTTGCTCCCAAGCATCGGCCGCAGCTTTAGGATTATAGCTGGCGCGACGGTCACAAAAAAACCCGTGGTTAGATCCATCGTAACGAAACACATGATGGGAAATGTTATATTTTTTTAACTCGGCTTCAATTTCGTCTACCTGTTCTTTGGGAATGCTAGTATCTTCTGTGCCAAAAAAGGCGTAGATAGTGCCTGTAATATCTCTGGTACGGGTAATTGTGGGGTTTCCACCTCCGGGGGTGCGAGTAGTAATTCCAGCACCATAGAAGGAAGCTGTGGCTTGAATATCTGGGAGGGTGGCAGCTAGGTATGCTACGTGACCACCAAAACAAAAACCAATACAACCAAATCCATCTTTTTTGACTTGGGGCAAAGTTTTGAGGTAATTGATAGCTGCTTGAATATCGCTCAAGAGTTCTGAGGCTTTGGTTTGTGAGGCATATTCTCTGCCTATTTCTATATCTTGGGGGGTGTAACCGGTTTCAAATCCAGGTGCTTGACGTTGAAAAAGTGCGGGTGCGATCGCTACATATCCTAGTTTAGCAATCCGTTCTGTCACATCCCGAATATGAACGTTAACCCCAAATATCTCTTGTAAAACTATCACTCCTGGGTAAGAACCGGGTACTGTTGGTGTTGCTAGATAAGCTTCTACTTGGCAATCATCTTGGGAAAGATTAACTTTTGTAGTGTTTATTAATCGCTCAGTCATAATAATTTTTACTCAAGCTCTCTAATTGTCTGATATAACTATGCCAGTATCTTCAAGCTGCTTTCAACCAAATGATCAATTAATAAACTTGAATGTATTAGCAACATCCCTTAAAACATCTTACGTATCAAGAATATTATATTTAACAGGTAGCATCCACATCTGGTTAATTGCAGCTACCAGTAATCAGGAGAATTGTTGATGATTCAATTCCGTATTCAGCCAGACAGCGAAATTCCGGCATCTACCCAACTGTTTAATCAAATCCGATTTGCGATCGCATCTGGGCAGTATTCACCTGCATTCAAGTTGCCTAGCACAAGGGCGCTGGCTATGCAAACGGGATTACACCGGAATACTATTAGCAAAGTTTACCGCCAGTTGGAGGAAGAAGGATTTGTCGAAAGTCTTGCGGGTTCAGGAATCTATGTCCGCGCTCAAGGACATGAAGGTGGGAGTAGGTTACAGTCTCCAATTCTCAAGCAGTATCCTGAAGCATACAAGGTAGTTCAACAAACTTTGGATGAGTTACTTGGTCAAGGTTGTTCCCTGAATCAAGCACGGGAGCTATTTCTAGCAGAAGTTGATTGGCGCTTGCGGTGTAGTGCTAGAGTGCTGGTAATAGCACCATCTCAAGATATTGGGGCCGGAGAATTAATGGTAGATGAATTGGAAGAAGCCTTAGAAATTCCAGTTCAGTTAGTCGCAATGGAAGAGTTACTAGCAGTTTTAGACCAAACTACTTCGGCTACATTAGTCACCAGTCGTTATTTTATCGGCGAAGTGGAAGCGATCGCAGCACCAAAGGCTGTGCGCGTGATTCCCCTAGATATTCACGATTATGCCAAAGAACTTAATGTAGTTAAAAACTTACCCAAAGCTAGTTGTATAGGCATAGTTAGCCTCAGTCCTGGCATTCTCAGAGCCACAGAAGTCATCCTCCACGGTTTACGAGGTGATGAATTACTCGTAATGACTTCCCAACCCAAGGATGGTTATAAACTGCAAGCGATCGTTAAACGGTCTGAAATCATTTTTTGTACAGATCAAGCAAGCTATTCAGCAGTTCAAGCCGGAGTACAAATAGTTCTAGATGATCTGATTCGTCCACCAAAGCTGATTCGCTGCGAAAACTACATTGGTTCTCAGTCGATAAATTTACTCAAACGTGAACTCGGTTTAATCTGACAATAGTAGCTACAAGTTGATATTCTCCCCACCTCACTTTGTTGCAGGTGGGGATACTAAAGCTCACTCATAGATAATTTCACATCTTCATCTTAATTGTTTAACTAGTTCCGTGGGTTTAAGTCCCCCGGTTCTATAATCGGCAAGTTTTGTGTTGGGGTTAAATCCCCATTACAAAACTTAATTACGAATTACGAATTACGAATTACGAATTACGAATTATTTTAAAAACTCTCGTATCCTTGCTAAGTAAGTTTCTGGATCTTCTAGCATCGGAAAATGGGCTGTATTCGGAATCAAAGCAAAATCAACTTTGTCGTTCAATGCTGCCGCTTTTTCTCCCATTTTTGCCGGAATAATGATGTCATATTCTCCTGCTACAAGTAGGGTTGGTACTGTTAATTTGGCAAATTCTTCGGGCATAAATTCCGCTTGTTTCTTACTAACAGACGTGAAAATTGTCCCTAAAGCTGCATCATAATCAGCATCTATAAAATCTTGTAAAAAAGCTTTTCTCTCGGATTTGGGGATAGGACTATGCAAAAATCTCGCCATAAACATCTTGTCAGCCAAGGGTATTTTCCCTAACCACTTGGGACGAAATTTAACTACCAGCCCACCAAATTTATAAAAAGCAGCAAAGGCTTTTTCATCATATTCAAAAATTCCGCTACAAGTTAAAATCCCCTTTTCTACTCTTTCGGGATAGCGGTTAAAAAATAAAGTAGCAATTGAAGCACCCATTGAATGAGCATTAATGTAGACACGCTGAAGATGCAACCCATCTAACAAAGCTGCCAAATCCTCAGCATAATCCTCTAATTCATAGGTTAACTCTTGAATTGCCGCAGTTTTTTCGTGGTTTGACTGCGATTCAACTACAGACTCAGCAGTTTGGACAACAGTTGGTTTACCATAAGAACGCCCAAAACCTCGCATATCATAGAGTAAACAGTCAAATTCGTCTAATAAAGCCTCAGCAGTACTTCGCCAATACCTAGACGAACCAGCCCAGCCGTGAATAAAAACCATTACTGGCTTGACAACAGAAGCAGATGATGATTTTATCCACTCGTAGTAATGCTCAACCCCACGAACATTGATATAAGACATTTTAAAATAATTCGTAATTCGTAACTCGTAATGGATATTTCAAATGAGGAGTGTTTAATAACGCACTCCCCACCTTCGCTTTTAACTTTACTCGGTACTCGGTACTCAATACTTAAACAATGAGGAGTGTTTAATAACGCACTCCCCACCTTTACTTATAACTTTACCAAGCACTCAATACTCAGCACTCAGTACTTATGCTATGCTGATTCTGGTTTTGGCAACGAAGATGGATGTACTAATAGTTCAGCGGTAGAACGTTTCTCAACCATTTCCCGTGTCACTGTGCAGCGAGTCACATCTTTCCGAGATGGTAACTCGTACATCACATCCAGCATCAATTCTTCCACAATGCCCCGCAGCGCCCGCGCCCCGGTTTTGCGCCGATAGGCTTCTTGAGCGATCGCTTTTAAGGCTTCTGCTTTAAAATCTAACTGGACGTTATCCATATTCAACAGTTTTTGGTACTGCTTCACCAAGGCGCTGCGTGGTTGGGTAAGAATCGCCATTAGCGCCTCTTCATCCAGGGGATCTACCACTGCTATCATTGGCATCCGTCCGATAAATTCAGGAATCATCCCAAATTTCACCAAGTCATCCGGTTGGAGATGACGGAGTGTATCTGCTGCCCGTTTCTCTTTAGATAGCCCTTCTCCTGGTTGGACAAAACCAATTGACTTTTTACCCACTCTCTGATCTACGACTTTTTCCAAACCTACAAAAGCACCACCACAGATAAATAGGATGTTACTAGTATCAATTTGAATACAATCTTGATAAGGGTGCTTGCGTCCGCCTTGGGGGGGAACATTGGCGGTTGTACCTTCCAACATTTTCAGCAAAGCTTGTTGTACACCTTCTCCAGAAACATCCCTCGTAATCGAGGTATTTTCACTTTTGCGAGCGATTTTGTCGATTTCGTCGATGTAAATAATGCCTCGCTGTGCTTCTTCTACATCCAAATCTGCTACTTGTAAAAGTCGCAGCAAGATATTTTCTACATCTTCCCCCACATACCCTGCTTCTGTCAGAGTTGTGGCATCAGCAACAGCAAAGGGTACATCCAGGATTTTTGCCAGAGTTTGTGCTAACAGAGTTTTGCCGCAACCAGTTGGGCCCATTAATAAAATATTGGACTTTTGTAGTTCTACTGCATCATCTGCCCCACCTTTGCCATTACCTTTAGACTGAACAATGGCCAACCGCTTGTAGTGATTGTAAACAGCCACTGACAATACTTTTTTGGCTTCATCTTGACCAATAACGTGTTCGTCTAAATAGTTTTTAATCTCTCTCGGTTTGGGGATTTGGTTAAATGAGAGATTGGAAGAACGGGTACGGCGTTTTTGAGGTGGTTCTGAACGTGGTGCTGGTTGGGATGCCGCAGCAGCATTCGTATCAAGTAACTCCTCATCTAGGATTTCATTACACAAGTCAACGCATTCATCGCAGATGTAGACTCCCGGACCCGCGATTAATTTACGCACCTGCTCCTGAGACTTGCCACAAAACGAACATTTTAAATGGGAGTCGTACTTAGACATACCAAGCCTCTTATTTCAGAATGGTGACGTTTTCCCCTGCTGTGGGAAGATTTTGTCTAGAAATAACCTGATCGATTAAACCGTAGTTTTTGGCTTCTTCTGCTGACATGAAAAAGTCGCGTTCCGTGTCTGCTTCGATCTTTTCCAAAGGTTGACCAGTATGTTTGGCCATTAATTGATTCAAGTTTCCCTTAATGTAAAGAATTTCTCTGGCTTGAATTTCAATATCAATAGCTTGTCCTTGAGCGCCACCAAGGGGTTGGTGAATCATAATCCTGGAGTCAGGTAGAGACATACGTTTGCCCGCAGCCCCAGATGTTAACAAAAATGCCCCCATGCTGGCAGCTAGACCAAAACATATGGTAACTACGTCAGGACGTATTTGTTGTATTGTATCATAGATAGCCATGCCTGCGTAGACGGAACCACCAGGGGAATTGATGTAAAGTTGAATATCTTTTTCTGAGTCTTCGGCATCTAGAAACAGCAATTGGGCAACTATGGAGTTAGCAACGACATCATCTATTGGTGTTCCCAAAAAAATGATCCGCTCTCGCAGTAGGCGGGAGTAGATGTCAAAAGCCCTTTCTCCCATACCGGATTGTTCTACCACCATCGGGACGATGTTGTTAGGGCTGCTGTAATTACAGCTAATGCCGATGGGACTCAAGCTACTGATTGGGTAATTTCCCGACTGCGATACAAGCATACAAGAATATTTAACAATAAATGGGACAGAGTTTGCAGCCGTTATGGCTGATTTTTCAGGAATTGAATTTTTATTTGAGCTATGTCTTAACCATTATGCCCTATATAGATTCTTATCGCTGGGGGCAGAAAAAGGAGTTCAGGAGTGAAGAGAATATCTCTCTCATCTCCCTCACCTCCCCTATCTCCCTCTATTCGAGACTGGCTGTTGCTTCTTCTGTACTTTGAGCTTCTGCTTCTGGTTCTTTTGCAGGACTCAAAGAACCTTGAGGTACTAGTTCCACAGACGAGTTTGCTAAAAGCCAATCAATGATTTTTTCAGTTAGCAGTTCGTTTTCTACGACTGATTGCAGTCTGTTTTGGTCTATGTCTTCGTCAGCGTACTCTTCTAACAGTTCTTTGACTCTGGCTGCAACTTCTTCGGCTGTAACTTTGATAGATTCGCGTTTGCCGATTTCTTGTATGGACAAGGAACGCTTGAGGCGCTCAATTGCCTCTGGCTGCGATCGCTCCCGTAATTGGGGAATGATATCTTGGGTAAACAGCTTTTTCACATCTAGCCCTTGCTGTGACAGTTTCATTGCTGTCTGTGTCAACATGGCATCAATTTCTTGCTCAATCAAGGTTGTCGGCAAGTCAACTTCTACGTGCTTTAGCAATTCCGCTAACAAAGCTTCTTGCTGATTTGCTTTGGTTTGATTTTGGGCTTCTTTTTGATACCGTTCTTCTAAAGATGCCCGCAATTGTTCCAAAGTCTCGAATTCACTCACTTCTTGAGCAAAGTCGTCATTTAATTCCGGTAGTTCTTTTTCCTTAATTTCTTTGAGCGTTACCGTGAAAATTGCAGGTTTACCAGCTAAATCTTCATTAGCATAAGGGTCTGGAAACTGAGCCGGAATCTCTCTAGTTTCTCCGGGGTTCATCCCTACCATACCGGAAACAAAGCCGGGGATAAACTTATCTTCTTGCAATTCGACTTGAAAATCAGTTGCTTCCCCTCCAGGAATTGGTGTTGTTTCAGCTGTTTCGTCTTCACCTTCAGCTTTGACAATCACACCTTTAAAATCAACTACGGCGATATCACCAATTTGGGCGGCTCGTCCTTCTACTGGAACCAAGGTTGCCATTTCTTGGCGTTCTTTGTCCAGAACATCATCTACCCGTGTGGGATCGTACTTTATTTCTTCGGCTTTGGCTTCTAACCCAGTGTATTGAGCCAGATTGATTTCTGGTTCTACATCAACAGCAGCGGAAATAGTCAGAGGCTGCCCAGGTTCATAATTCTTAATCAAATCGTCAAAAGTTGAGAGCAATCGCGGCTGACCAATTGCTGAGATGGCTTCTTGTTTGACTGCTTCCTCGATCCCATCTGGAATTAGTTCTTCCAGGGCTGCTGCTTTGATGCGAGTTACGCCTAGACGCTGTAGTAATATTTGCCGGGGTACTTTTCCTTTGCGAAACCCAGGAATGTTTACAGTACCACTTAAGTTTCTAATGACTTGTTCGTATTTTTGTTTGGTAATTTCTGGCGTAATCTCTATTTCCAGTCCAATTTGGCTTTTATCAAGTTTTTCCTGGGTAACTTTCATGCTTTGTCTCTGTTTTTTTGTATTTTCATCTCCGAGTACACACAAGAAGCGTATCGCTCGCGTTATTAACTTGATATCTCACTGTGGGGATTTAGTTATGTCTTGTAGGCATAATCAAATCCTGGGTGGGAAATTTTGCCCTTCAGCAGATATCCAGTTTACTGCCAATAGCAAAGGACTTAACACTTTACTGCAATTTCTTTACTGATAGCATCTCCAGATTCCGATTTATAAGCACTGAGCATTTATACGGCACTTAGTGGTCGAAATCCTGCTTAATTCTCGACTGTTGGCGTTTTTTGCTCAAAATTTAGACATTAGATGGAGAATGATACTCAGATTGCTCACACTGTGATATCCTTTCAACATAGTAGCTTTAGTAAAAATGTTTGTCGCATTGATTTTGTCAAACCTTGTGTGACAGAGCGCTAACATATCATGATCTATATAGCTCAATTTGCAGTACTGGATTAGAACCATCTGAATTATAGTATATTTTTACCAACCTAATTTTACGGTAGGGCATGAGCAAATTTTAATTTACGTACCAATCTCAATCTATTCATTTTTTATAAGACTCATAGTTTGTGATAAAATGGTGTATGATTGTATGATTAAAATCAATGAACTTTCAATATAGTAATTTATTGTCGAGCTAAAGTTTAAGATATATAAAAAACCGAATAGGAAGAAAAAGAAAAATTTTACATAATGTAACATAAAGCAGAAAAATATCTTAATTGAATTATTCAAGCTTTTTTAATTTCTAAATATAGTCACTACGAAGTATTGACTGTAAATTTGCACAAGAAAATTGCTAGTAACCTCTTAAAGGAGGAATCGAGTTTGTCTAAATCCTATCGTGTAGCTATTTTGGGTGCGACTGGTGCTGTAGGCACAGAGTTGCTGGAATTACTAGAGAGTCGAGATTTTCCCATTGCTGATTTAAAATTATTAGCATCAGAAAGGAGTGTGGGGAAGACGCTCAAATTTAAAGAAGAAAATATTCTGATTGAGCCAGTGAGCGATCGCTCTTTTGAAAACGTAGATATAGTACTAGCTAGTGCCGGAGGGGGAACATCCAAAACCTGGGCTGGGGTAGCAGTGGCTAAAGGCGCAGTCGTCATAGATAACTCTAGCGCTTTCCGAATGAATCCCGAAGTTCCCTTGATAGTACCAGAGGTAAATCCCCAAGCCGTCGCTAACCATAGAGGCATCATCGCCAATCCCAACTGCACCACAATTTTAATGGCATTGGCAGTATGGCCACTGCACGAAATTAAACCAGTCAAACGGATTGTGGCAGCTACCTACCAATCTGCCAGCGGTGCAGGAGCTAAAGCAATGGAAGAAGTTAAAACCCAAGCCAGTGCTATATTACAAGGACAGTCACCAATAGCTCAAGTGCTACCTTATCCGTTGGCATTTAATTTATTTCCCCATAATTCCCCAATGACCGATTTAGGATATTGTGAGGAAGAAATGAAAATGGTCAACGAAACCCGCAAAATTTTTGGTAGTCAAGAAATCAGAATTACTGCCACTTGTGTACGGGTTCCCGTACTTCGCGCCCATTCAGAAGCCATTAACCTAGAGTTTGCAACACCATTTAGTCCAGATGAGGCTAGAGAAATTTTAAGTCATGCTCCGGGTGTCAAATTGGTAGAAGATTGGCAAGCAAATCATTTTCCCATGCCCATAGAAGCCAGTGGTCGGGATGAAGTTTTAGTGGGTAGAATTCGTCAAGATATTTCTCATCCTTGTGGCTTGGAACTCTGGCTATGTGGCGACCAAATCCGTAAAGGCGCAGCACTTAATGCAGTGCAAATTGCCGAGTTATTAGTAGAAAAAAATCTCCTAAAATCGGCAACAGCTTACGCTTAAATGTAGTCATTAGTCATTAGTCATAGGTAATCAACAACTGACAACTGACAACTGACAACTGACAAATTAGGAGTGAAAACAGGGTGGGAGATTTCGGCAAAATTGTAACTGCTATGATTACGCCGTTTAAAGAAGACGGCAGCGTCAACTACGATGTCGCAGCAAAACTAGCGGCACATCTAGTTAACAACGGCACAGATACATTAGTAGTGTGTGGAACAACAGGGGAATCCCCGACCTTGACTTGGGACGAAGAGTACCAGTTGTTTGTTGAGGTGTTGCAGACTGTATCAGGGAAAGCCAAAGTAATTGCCGGGTGTGGTTCTAATTCCACCACTGAAGCGATCGCAGCAACCCAAAAAGCCGCTAAAATAGGAGTGCATGGTTCTTTACAAGTTGTTCCTTATTACAACAAACCGCCTCAAGCAGGTTTATATCAACACTTTCAGGCAATAGCACAAGCCTGTCCTGACCTACCAATGTTGTTATATAACGTTCCCGGACGTACTGGTCAAAATCTGAGTCCAGAAACAGTGGTTCGCTTGGCGGAAATTGAAAATATAGTAGGAATTAAAGAAGCCAGCGGGAACTTAGACCAGGCTAGTGAAATTCGCCGCTTGACACCAAAAGAATTTCAGATTTACGCTGGAGATGATTCTTTGACCTTGCCTTTGTTAGCAATAGGAGCCAAGGGAATTGTCAGTGTAGCTTCACATATTGTAGGTAATCAACTACAACAGATGATTGAGTCCTTTAATATGGGGAAAATTCAAATTGCTACAGAGATTCATCTACAACTCTTCCCGTTGTTTAAAGCTTTATTTTTAACTACAAATCCTATTCCTGTTAAGCACGCGCTGAAACTTCAAGGGTGGGAAGTTGGTTCAGTTCGTCTACCTCTATGGGAAGCTGACGCAGAAATCTATCAAAAGTTAGAGGTGGTGCTAAACAAACTTAGTTTAATCTAAGCGCCAATAAGTTGGAAACTAGCCAAATGCTAGTTGCCAGAGATATCTATAAATAATTGGCAATAATTGCTACCAATTTGCAATTTAAACATCTGTGCTAAAACTGAGTGATATAAGAATCCTTCTATAGGAGACGCTGTACGAACAGTGTAAATTCCCTTTTATTTATTCAAGTAAAAAATTGGATATCTGAAACTAAAAATTGGCTGCTTTTACACTGAATCTGAATAGACATTTAATGTTGTCTTTCATACAAAAGTGCTAACTATCAACTGATTAACAACAAACACAATCTCAAGGAGAAAATGGTTAAGAACGAAGCTGAATACGCCCTAAAAATTATTCCTTTGGGTGGCTTGCATGAAATTGGTAAGAATACTTGTGTTTTTGAGTACCAGGATGAAATTATCCTCCTAGATGCAGGGTTAGCATTTCCCACACGGGGAATGCACGGAGTTAATATCGTATTACCAGATACAACCTATTTGCGTGAAAATCGCCACAAAATCAAAGGCATGATCGTTACTCATGGTCATGAAGACCATATAGGTGGTATCGCTTTTCACCTCAAGCAATTTGATATCCCGGTGATTTATGGCCCTAGACTAGCAATGGCAATGCTAGAGGGTAAATTGGAAGAAGCAGGGGTTCGCGATCGCACAGAATTAAGAACAGTCATGCCCCGCGATGTCGTCCGCATCGGTGAATCCTTTTTTGTCGAATATATCCGCAACACCCACTCTATCGCTGATAGTTTTACTGTTGCTATTCACACGCCAATCGGTATAGTTATCCATACAGGCGACTTTAAAATTGACCACACCCCTGTTGATGGCGAGAAGTTTGACCTGCAACGTTTAGCAGAACATGGTGAAAAAGGCGTACTTTGCTTATTAAGTGATTCCACTAACGCCGAAGTACCAGGATTTACACCATCAGAACGTTCTGTTTTTCCCAATCTTGACCGGGTATTTTCTCAAGCCACTGGACGCTTATTTGTGACCACCTTTGCCTCCAGCGTGCATCGCATCAACATGATTTTACAACTGGCTAGGAAACACAATCGTGTAGTCACCGTTGTAGGGCGTTCGATGCTGAATTTGATTGCCCATGCCCGAAATTTAGGTTATATCAAATGCGAAGATAATCTCTTCCAACCCTTACATACTGTCCGTGGTATGCCAGATGAAAATGTGCTGGTTCTGACAACTGGTTCTCAGGGTGAAACAATGGCAGCCATGACCAGGATTGCTAATAAAGAACACCCCCACATCAAAATCAGGGAAGGAGATACGGTAGTATTCTCCGCTAACCCGATTCCCGGTAACACAATTGCGGTAGTTAACACCATCGACAAATTGATGATTCAGGGGGCAAAAGTAGTCTATGGACGGGATAAAGGTATTCACGTTTCTGGACACGGTTGCCAAGAAGAACAAAAGCTGATGATTGCTTTAACCCGTCCCAAGTTCTTTGTGCCTTTCCACGGTGAACATCGGATGTTGGTGAAACACGCGGAAACGGCTCAAAGTATGGGCATCCCCTCTGAAAATATGATTATTATTGAGAATGGGGATGTGATAGAACTAACGGAAGAATCTATCCGTGTGGCAGGTAAAGTGCCATCGGGAATTGAATTAGTGGATACTACTAGTTCAGGAATGGTTAGTTCCAAAGTGTTGGAAGAACGTCAACGGATGGCTTCTGAAGGGCTTGTAACTATTGCTGCTGCTATTGATTGGACTGGTAAGCTGTTGGCAAAACCAGAAATTCATATGCAGGGTGTGGTGACAAGTATTGAGCGATCGCTCTTGCTAAAATGGGTACAACAACGCATTGAGGAAATTCTCCGCGTCCGCTGGCCAGAATTTGTGACGGGAAGCGAAGCAAATGATATAGATTGGGGCGGTTTGCAAGGAACTTTAGAAAAAGAATTGCAGCGTTCTATTCGTAGAGAGTTGCAATGTCAACCAACTCTGACTTTGTTGATGCAAATTCCTGATGAACCAGCTGTGAAGGTTGCTGACGGTAGAAGACGACGGACTCGTTCTACTGCTGTGGCTTCTTAAGAATTAGCTCACGCAAAGGCGCAAAGGCGCAAAGGTGTTTTTAGCATCTTTGCGTTTTTGTCTTGAGAGTTAATAAAACAGATAATTACTCTTTTAGCAACCAAAGAATACTTATTGAACGAACCACGAAGACGCGAAGTACACGAAGGAAGAAAAGAAGAAAAGAGATTTATCTCACCCTAGAATCAAGTTAGTAGCTAACCTCATCCCTCATTCTGGCATAATTCATAGTCAGAAGCTGGTTTATATAAGGAGCGAATATGCGTATCAAGCGTGAGCTAAAAAATAATATTACTTATTTATCTCTAGTTGAGGAGGTTTATAATCCTGAAAAAAAGCGTGGCGAAATCAGGAAAATTAAAGATTTGGGGGTAGAAGAACCAGCAAAGCCACTCAATGAAATGACTGAAGAGTTTGCAGTTGTGTGGGCGGAGAACAGAACACTAGGTAATGCTGTCCCATTTAGTGAAAGAGTTATAGGACAGTTTCCTGAGGAAGATAGAGGTACAGGCGTAATCCTTCCTTGTGATATAGTTCCATGTGGTAAATTCCGTAATGGAGCAGAGCGTTGGTGGTGTCGAACCCATCAAGTACACTGGGGAATCAAAGCTGATTTGCAACAGGTGGCACAAGGTGATGGTGCTATAAGATGCTCGAACTCAACTATTCCAATGCACTACACTAAAAATCCTTTGGTGATTAATCCAGATGATTATTCAGGAGGAATAGGTATTTGGGCAGCATTACCAACGGCAATTAACACTACAGATGAACCTGATATTCAGGGTTTTTCAATTCATGTACACGCTAGACCTCAGTCTCATGGCAAAAAGAGTATAGATAGCAACTTCCCTGCTGTGGTTATAAAGTCCTGTGAATCGTCTCCGTTATTTGGTAATGCAATGCTAAATATACAAAGAGTTGTCATTGCTCCACCTTCAGCATTGGCATATCTAGAGGCGTTAATTGACAACCTACCGCTGGGGATACTCTACTGTAACAGATGCCAACATCCACATTTAGACCTTGGGGACTTTGCTAAAAATCCACACAAAAAACACTTCTGCGGGAACTGCGGTGTTGATTCTAACTGGTCAAAAGAACCGATAGTTAGTAGTCCCCTCAAAGAATTAGCAAATAAATTAACAAAAAATCCAAACTTTGTGGAGAGCGATCGCATTTTAGACTTGAGAGAATACCAAAACTGTCAGGTAAAGGTCTGGTCATCCACACCAGCAGTCCTTTGGACTAGTGATCTACCCCAGGAAATGGGAATCCATGTTCACATTTACCAAGGAACAGAAAAGATTTTAGATGACACTTTTGGACAAGTTACCAACTTTGATGGTTCATTTTTTGAACGTGACAAGTTACTAACTGTTATGTTAAATAAAGCCAAAAAACCTCAAGGGGATAACTAGGATTTTTGAAATATGTTCTGGACATATCCTCTAATTAACCCACAAATAAACTAAAACTAAAGTAGATAATGTCAAAGGTACACCAAAGCGCAAATGTTCCCAAAATGTGAGTTTGTAGCCTAATTCAGCGGCAGCTTCTACGGTAATCAAATTTGCAACTGCACCAAATAGAGTTAAATTACCTGCTAGGGTTGATGATGCTGCCAGCAACAGCCAAGAACGAGTATCTTCTTGAGCAATTAGAGGTTGTAGTAGCAGTACAGTAGGAACATTAGAAATTAGGTTAGACATAATAGTTGTAATTCCTAATAAACCAAGCTCAGATTTAACTACATGGGTAAATGGCTGTAGCAAGTTCAATTTCTGAGTGACTTTCGTTAATATAAAAAGTCCAGAAAACATCACCAATAAATTCCAATCTACTTTTTTGAGAATACGTTGTGCTTTGATTCGTCTAGTAATCAATAATAAACTTGCAGCGACTAAGGCCGATTCTGCTAGAGGTAAGCCAATAGCAAAAGCGATTAATAATCCGGTGGTGATAATTAAAGTCTTTTTAAATAAGGGTTTGAAAATTCGTTGATTGTCTATTTTTAAAAGTTGACAAGGTTGGTTTGAGCGCACATCTGGATAAAGTAGCCAGAGTAATGCTACCTGAATAACTAAGCCAGTTATCGCAATGGGGGTTAATGCTTGTAAAAAATCTAGATAGCTGATGCCTGAAAATGAGCCGATGAGGATGTTTTGGGGATTACCGCTTAAAGTGGCGACTGAACCTATATTAGTTGCACCTGCGATCGCTAGTAAATAAGGTATAGGATTCAATCCTAAAGCTTGTGTCAGGCTGAGAGTCAACGGTGTAAAAACTAGCGCCAAGGTGTCATTGAGAAAAAAAGCGGAGAGAATACCACTACCAAAGGTTAAGGCTATTAACAAGCCGAAAGGACTACGGGTGATACTCAATAAGATAGATAGGGCTTTACTGAAAAATCCTGCATAGGATAGATTGGCGTTCACCACCATCATAACTTAACAAAAAAACGATGGTTTTGGCATCAATAGCCAGCCATGCTTCCTGTAAAGTGAGAACTCCCAAGGCTATCAACAAGGCAGAACCGACTAAAGCTATGGTGGCACGGTTCATCCGCAAACCAGGTATGTAACCCAAAGCTAAACCGAGGTAAGTTAGCCCTAATACGCCATAAATGGCAAATTGCAGCATAATCACTGGCTTAAATCCTAGATAAAGAGCATTTATACTTATTGGAATTACGTATAATAATTAGATATATTAAGTTTTGTCAAGGTTACAGCGAAACCCGTCCAAAGGTAGAGGTCTTCATTAAAATGTGAATTGTGTCAAGTTATCAAAAAGATTGAATGACTGGACTACCCATTTTCGGGAAATTGCGTTTAACTTGACGTAGTAATACATAAGTTCTGACTTTAAGTGGCTACTCACACTTTTTACAAAATTTCCGTCAGAATACTATTCCCCCGGCTACCGTGATTGTCATATTGTATATTCATCAGTAAGGTGAATACCCTCATAAAAAGAGAGGAGTAACCATGAATAAAGTATTTGAAAGTACCACGAAAAAGATTTTTTTATCAAGCTGGGTATCGGTTCATCAAGCAGAGAGTAATAAGGCTGATGTTACCCAGTTACAGGCTTCCCATTCCGTCGAGTCTCATTGGAAATTTATCCGTCCTTTGCGAAATTGGTTAGATGACTTAAAAGTTAGCGATCGCCAACTTGCTCATCGGTTGTGTAAATTCATTCCGGCTCAATGTCCTTTTGAACGTGATGTCAAATTTTTCGGTAAAGTCATGTTTCACATACCCCCAATGTGTAAACTCAATCCTTTGTATGAAGAAGTGGTAGGTCTAAGATTTCGAGCCATGTGCTATCTGGCCGATGAATGCGGCGAAGATATTTCACAGTACTGCTAATTGAGTACCGAGTACCGAGTACCGAGTAAAAAGTAGAGAGTCCAGAGTTGATTACAGTTCCTGTTAACTCTGGACTCTTTACTAATTACCCATTAGCAATTACCCATTAGCAATAACTAATTTTTTTTTACTTGCCATTTTTGAATAGCATCCTGAGCGTCTTCGTAAGCGGGTGTTATCTCTGGAACTAAAGTAGCGGTTTCAATGGCGGTGCTGAGTTCTCCTTGAGCGGCGCGATTTTTAGCTAAATCTAAAATTTTTTCACTCCATTGATTGATTGATGTTTGGGCAATTTCAAAGCCTGGTTGCCCTGGTGGTACTCGCTTGGCAACTTCGATGGCTCGATTGTAGGTTGATGCCTGTCCGGGTTGAATCAAGGCATTAGCAGCATCTAACAAAGTTTTGTTACTTACATACCGCTTGATTTCTAGTCGCCATTTTGCGATCGCAGATTGTGCTTGGGGATATAGCAACTCGTCTTTGGTAATTAACTCAGCAGCAGCGATCGCATCGCTATATTCTCTTTGTTGAGCGCGTTCCTCGGCTAACTCTAAAATCAACTGATTCCAAATCTGAATATTCTCCTGAGCTTGTTGATAAAGAGGTTCACCGGGCTTAATTTTTTTAGTCGATGCGATCGCTTGACTCAAATCACTAGCTTTAGTTGCGCTCAAAGACATTTTACCTAGCTCTAAGATTGCTTGGTTACGCTTTTGGGAATCCACAATGGGGAGCCTGGCTGGTTTTATTGGTTCTACAGTTGGGGTAACAGGGGGGAAACTCTTGGAAAATTGGGAGTCGCTAGTAGTATTATTTACGGTTGTTGAGAACTTTTTGAAGCGAAAACTAGCCTGATTGTTGAGAACAAAGGTAGCGATTAAACCTACTATAATCATGCTGCCTCCGCCCCATAAGATAAATTGTTTCCAAATGGGGGTATTTTCGTGAATTGAAGGTGTAGCGTAGTCTTTGGCAGCAGAGGGAATAAACCTAGCTCCTGTGTTTAATTCTGGGGAAGTAGCCAGAATTTGATTACCGTCTACAGGTAAGGTGCCGACTGATTCGTCTGCATTGGAAGAAGTCTTGTTGAGGGTAGTTTCTACGCTTTTCTTTTCTGCCCACCAAGCTTTATCTGTAGTCGAATTTTTAGATTTATTGTCTGCTAATGGGGGAGCAGTGAGAGCAACAGCAAAGTTTTCTTCAGGAAAAATCAGTTGCTGTGTTTCTGATTCACTGTCTAATTCCAAGATAGGCAAAATGGCTTGCTGATGGGATGGAATGACAGTTGCTGGGTTTTGAATAGGTCGCCAGTGGTGTTGACAAAGTTCTGGAGTGAGGGAACTGACATAGCTTTCTAAATCTGTTAAGTTGCCACCTTTGCCAGCACGTAAAGCTTCTAATAAAGCTGCTGTAAAGAATCCGTGACCTAGTTCGCTACTTTCGTGGGAAAATTCTTCTGGTTGACAAGACAGCATGACCGCCATTTGTAATTCTTTGGCCATGTCGAGAATTTCTTGACCAACAGGAGCATCTGCTTGTGTCCCAAAGGCGCGGTTGATATCGAAAATGAGTAATACATTCAGTTGGGCAACTTGGAGACTTTGCATCAGCGATCGCACTTCTAGTCCAGTTTCTGAAACCATATCTGGGTTTCCTGCCACCGGCATTAAGTAATCTTTGTCGTTATGGTTGACTCCATAACCGCTGAAGAATAACCATAGATGGTCTTCTGGTTGCCAAGATGTTGCTGCTAATTCCTCCAGCAAAGACAGAATATGATCTTTAGTTGGATAGGAAGTTTTTTCCCCTATTGGTGGTGAAGTATTGGTCATCAGCAGGCAGTTTTGGGGAAGTAAACCTGCTTCTGTCAACAAAAAATCATGTAATGCCTCAGCATCGGCTTGAGCGCAGCTTAAAGGTTGAAATAATTCATATTGATTGATGCCAATAGCGATCGCCCAGTAATTTGCCATCCCGCTCTTTGTCGGTTGTTGTTTGCTGAAAATTGCGGTTGGCCTTGCTGAAAAACAAAGCTAACCTATGTTTTATAGTCTAGGTGGGTTTCCACTAATTCCTAGATATAATGTAGTTCTTATGACGTTGAAATTTCGGAAAATACTTGCATTCGTTGAAAATGCTCAGTCATCATTCAGGAGGGCGACAAGTTTATGAACAGGATTTACACTCAACAACCATCATCATTCATTCCCTTTTCATTTATTGGCCAATTTGGCAGGAAAATCCGGATAATTCAAGCTGGAGTCTTCCTATTCTTAGCGGTTCCTCTCTGGTTGGCTACAGAAGCGATCGCACCTCAAATTGTGCAAGCTTACACAGCCAGAGTTGATTTAGCCATTGACAGACTACCAGAGGAAAACTACGAAACCGTTCTCAGAAGAGCAGAAGCAGCAGCTAGGGCAGCGGCTCAACGCAGTTTTGACCAAGATATCTTAGTAACAGATGTTTCCATAATTGTCTCCGTACAAAATTATGGAGCTATCGCCCCAGTTATAGCCTTAGATGTCAGTCGTTTGCAATGGAAACAGCGTCCTGATCCCCAACGTTGGGTGACTTACTTCAAAACAGCGCGATCGCTACTTTTCTTTGAAACACAGACAGCAATTCCCGATCCTACTCCTGCTGTCGTCCCTCCAGCCACAGCTACCCCTCCCAAAGTTAACGAACCTACACAACCATAACGATAAAAAGCTCATCTTCTATAGAACTTATGCACTCAGCCAAGTTGAGAACGGTAGAATAGGCGTTTCAAGTTATGGAGAGATTCTTCGCTGCGCTCAGAATGACAGTTTTCCGTTTCAGTGCGTGAGTCCTGTTCTATTTAGACATCTCTGAAAATTCAACTCTCTGTCATTGCTAATGTCAATTGATGGCCTAGAATAAAAAGGTTGTCAATAATCACGATATCCGCTATCATGGCTGTTCCAAAGAAGAAAACGTCCAAATCCAAACGAGACAAACGCCGCGCTACCTGGACACATAAGGCTGTTGTTGAAGCTCAGAAAGCCCTCTCTCTCGGCAAATCAATTTTGTCTGGACGTTCTAGATTCGTCTATCCAGTTGCTGAAGAAGAAGAAGAAGAGTCATAATCTCTCGTTGAGGAAAAGCACAAACAGCGTATATGGGAGTGCTTTTTCTTTGCTTTCCTGATGGCATCAACTACTAACCGCTAGACGCTTTGCGTTATAGCGGAGGTTTCCAGAAGGTAATTTATGAAATTTTTTCACAAACCAAATCAAGAAGAAAGCGATCGTGTTCCTCCTGGTCAACATTTAGCTAAAGGTTTTCCTGTCTTAACTTATGGTGAAACTCCCCAAGTCAGCATTGAGGAATGGGAATTTCGCATTTGGGGTTTAGCAAAACCTGCCACGTTTACCATGTCAGATTTTTTGGCACTACCTCAATATGAATTTACAGCAGATTTTCACTGTGTCACCCATTGGTCAAAACTTGATATCAAGTGGACGGGAATTAAAGTCACAGATTTTATAAGTTTGCTGGAAATAGATCCAAAAGCAGCCCATGTCATGGAACACTGCTATGGTGGCTATACAACAAATATTGATTTGCAAGACTTTGTGCGGAAAGAAAACTTTTTTGCCGTTACACTATTTGGTAAACCATTATCTTCAGAACATGGTGGACCCATGCGGTTAGTTGTTCCCCATCTTTACGCTTGGAAAAGTGGTAAATGGATTAATGGGTTAGAATTTTCAGCAGAGGAAGAATTAGGTTTTTGGGAAAAGAATGGTTATCACCGTCGGGGTGAACCTTGGGCTGAAGAACGTTATTCTAATAATTCTGGATTTTAGATTTTAGATTTAGGATAAATACGGTTTAATTAAGACAATTACTCTTTCTCAAAGTCATTTTTTGAATGCGAACCGCAGAGGCGCGGAGGACACAGAGAGATAAGAAAGAGAATAAAGAAATTGCTTAACTGAACTGTATGAGATTTTGAATCAAAACTTAAAAAGTTGCCTTAATATTGACAATTTGCCTTTGTAGGGAGCATATCGTAATTTTATATCTATCCAAAAGGGATTTTGCAAGATACTTTTGTAATGGGAAAAAGTATCGAAACTAGATTTACCGTGATAACTACCAATACCACTATTACCTACACCACCAAATGGTAAAGATGGAACAGTAAAATGAATTACTGTTTCGTTGAGACAAACTGCACCGGAAGAAGTTGCTTGTAAAACTTGCTGTTGCAGAAATTCGTTTTGAGAAAATAAATATAAGGCTAAGGGTTTTGGTTGAGAATTAACCCAATTAATAGCTTCTTCAATATCTGTATATTCAATTATAGGCAAGATGGGTCCAAATATTTCTTCCTGCATAATCGAATCTGTAAATGAGACATTTTGGATTAATGTTGGTGCAATATATAATTCATGTGCTTTAGTTTCTCCCCCGACGACAATTTCACCATTTTTTAGAAAAGCAACCAATTTATCGAAATGCTTTTGATTGATAATTCTGGCATAATCTTGACTTTTATCTGGATGATCACCATAAAATTCTTTTAGACATTTTTCAAGATTAGTTAATAATTTATCTTTGATTTTTTTATTAACTAAGAGATAATCAGGAGCAATACAAGTTTGTCCAGCATTAATAAATTTACCCCAAATAATACGTCTAGCAGTATGTTCAAAATGAATATCAGTATCTACGATACAGGGATTTTTACCACCCAATTCTAGAGTTACAGGAGTAAGATGTTTAGCAGCAGCAGCCATGACGAGTTTACCTACATGAGGGCTACCTGTGAAAAATATATGATCAAACTTTTCTGCTAATAGTTGTTGACTTGTTTCTACACCTCCTGCGATTATAGAAATATAAGCTGAATCAAAATACTTAGAAATAATTTCAGCTAAAAGATGGGATGTATGGGTAGAAATTTCTGAAGGTTTGATAACTGCACAATTTCCGGCAGCAATTGCACCAATTAAAGGTAAAATTACTAACTGAAAGGGATAGTTCCAAGCACCAATAATTAAAACTAATCCCAATGGTTCTGGTTTAATTTGGGCTGAAGCGGGTAATAATTGCCAAGGAATCGCTGCTTTTTTGGGTTTAGTCCAATTTCTCAGATTTTTAATTGCTAATTCAATTTCTTTTAAGGCTAAGATAATTTCGGAAGTAACAGCTTCCAGTTCTGGTTTTTGCAAATCTGCTTGTAATGCTTGAATAATTGCAAGTTCGTTATCAATAATTAATTGTCTGAGAATTGTCAGTTGTTGCAACCGGAAATTAATTTCTTTGGTTTTACCTTTAGAAAAGTAGTTACGCTGTTGGCGAATATTTTCAGTAATTGATAATTCACTAATCATTTCGTTTATGCAAAAATTCGGAAATTTTATATTATAAATTAGCAATTAGCTAAAATTTATATTTTAACTAATTCTGGGTGTTGAAGTCAAGAATTTCTAAAAGTGGCAGAGTCTAACAATTACGAATTACGAATTACGAATTACGAATTATTTTAGCTGGTAAACAGATAGTGAAAACGCTACCTTGTCCCAATTCTGAGGCGACATGAATAGTCCCTTCATGTGCTTCGACAATCCGGCGTGCTAGATAAAGTCCTAAGCCGCTACCCGACCGATTATGATTACCTTGACGAAATCTTTCAAATAAGGTGGGTTGGTCTTCAGGGGGGATACCAAACCCTGTATCTGCGACTTCAATAACATTTTGTTCTGGTTGATAATTAAGACGGATTGTAATTGAACCAGAATCTGTAAATTTGATGGCGTTACCTATCAAGTTTGTGAATAGACGATGTAATTCTAATCGATCACCCAGGACTGTTTTTGGAGTTGAATCATCAGAGAAGTCCAGATTTATAGCCAGTGCTTTTTCTTCAGCTAGGGGTGTTAGTTCTGCTGATACATCTTTGAGTAATTGGTTGATATTTACAGGTTGAAAAGTTAGGGTTTTGCGACCTGCTTCAAAGCGGTAAACTTCTAATAAGGTATTAACCATAGTTAGCAAGTTGATGTTGCTACGCGCCATGATGACAATTACTTCTTGTATTTGGGGTGATAATTGTCCCAAAGCACCTTGCTGTAATAGCATCAACATCCGATCTGCGGCTACTAAAGGAGTGCGTAAGTCATGGGTGAGACGGGAAACGAAATCTTGACGCTGACGGGCAATTTCATCACGTTCATCTATACTATGTTTGAGTCGAAGGAGCGATCGCACTCTGGCCAGCAATTCATCCATACTGACTGGTTTGCGGATAAAGTCATCCGCACCCAAATCTAAGCCTTGAGCAACGCTGGGAGAATCGTGGGCTGTAATTAATAGTATGGGAATATATTGCTGTAAGTTTATCTCGCTACGAATGCGTCTGGTGACTTCATAGCCATCCATTTCTGGCATCATTAAATCTAGTAATACCAAGTCAGATGGAGATGCTTGCAGTTTTGCGAGTGCTTCAGCACCACTTTCGGCGGTGCTAACTGTATAACCTTCTGCCTCTAAGATGGTTTTGACGAGAAAGATGTTATCGGGGGAGTCGTCTACAACTAGTATTTTGCCGGTGCGAGGAGATTTTGAATTCATGGATTAAGCACTAAATGGATTCAAGTATGTCATGTGCTACACAATTTGTAATGACTGAGTATTAATTTCTGTATTGTTTAAAAAATAGCGATATGTGATGAAATGCAGCTAAACTACCTCCAAGTTTAATCGCTAGAAGTATTACCATCTAAGAGTTTCTGGAATTCTACTAAGGAAGGAATTGCGATCGCTATTTTTAACAATGTTTTCAACACAGATGAATCATTCATATTATTCACTGCATCAATGATAGATGTTGGTACTTCACCAAATCTTGTTTCCAAGACTTCAATGAGATTATCTCTTCCCATTTGCACAATACCTTGTTCGATACCTATTTGACGACCTTCTTCAATTCATTCCTCAATTCCTTCTTGTTTTGCTAATCTTTCAATACTAGTTACATAACGCATTTTTCTTGCCTCTTCGTAACTTCTGATTTCAGTTTTAAAACTAATTGCCAGTTCTTTAGGCAAAACCATTATCCAATCAATAAACCGAAATAATTGTCTGATATCTTGCCGATTGAAACCACTTTCTGAGAGCATTCTTACTAAACTTAATTTCCACTGTAACCTATTTTCAGGACTGCGTTTAGTGGCTTTACTCTTTAAATGTGCCATGACAACGATAGCAAAAGAATTCTTGCTAGTTTCTAGACTAGACCAGGATGGTTCATAATCTAATAATTTAGCAATAGGAAACTCTAAACCCTCCTAATTGATAATTATAACTGTCAGGTCGCCAGTTTGGTTCTTCATCTGCTAAAACTGCCAAACTAATTACGCGCTTTTGATGACGGTCAAACAAGCGGTAATTATATGTATACATTCGTTCTGTAAATGCACTGTCATATTGAGCTTGCACTTCCACATGAATCAATACCCAGGCTTCTTCCCCATTCAATAACCAAACTTTAGCAACTTTATCAACTAACCGTAGGGGCGAAGCATTCGGACAGAAAATCAATGCTTTTAGGGATAGCTTATCACCTGAATGCTTCGCCCTTACTAAAATTGATAAGGACGATTCCAGTATATTTCTGCATAAGCTAAGGGAAAGAAAAACTCTAAAAACTTGTCAAAATAAAGTTCAATAATTTCTTTCCAAGGACTATCATAATCAGTAGATTGTTCAGTCATAAACTAAAATAAAAAGTATCTTTGTGCCATTGGTAAAACCGTTGCTGGTTCACAAGTTAATAATTCTCCATCTGCGCGAACTTCGTAGGTTTCTGGGTCTACTTCAATATGAGGTAAAGCATCATTTAATTTCATATCCAGCTTACTAATTTGCCGAGTTCCCGAAACTGCAACTGCTGTTTTTTGTAACCCTAATTGTTGGGGAATGTCTCTTTCTAAAGCGGCTTGAGAAACAAAAGTTAATGATGTGGCGTTCCTAGCACCTGCAAAACTACCAAACATCGGGCGTGCGTGTACAGGTTGCGGTGTGGGAATACTAGCATTCGCATCACCCATTTGCGCCCAAGCAATCATTCCCCCTTTAATCACGATTTCTGGTTTCACTCCAAAAAACGCTGGTTTCCACAAACATAAATCTGCTAATTTCCCCGCTTCCACTGACCCCACATATTGAGAAATCCCATGAGTAATTGCTGGGTTAATTGTATATTTAGCAACATATCTTTTTGCTCGGAGATTGTCTGCATTGGTATCTCCAGCAAGGCTTCCGCGTTGTACCTTCATTTTGTGTGATGTCTGCCAAGTCCGAATTATCACTTCACCGACACGTCCCATCGCTTGGGAATCGGAAGCAATCATACTAAACGCACCTAAATCGTGCAGAATATCCTCAGCAGCAATGGTTTCTCGACGAATGCGGGACTCAGCAAAAGCAACATCTTCGGGAATTGCGGGGTCTAAGTGATGACATACCATCAACATATCCAGGTGTTCATCTAGGGTGTTGAGGGTATAAGGACGGGTAGGGTTGGTGGAAGATGGTAAAACGTTGGTTTGTCCACAGACTTTGATGATATCGGGTGCGTGTCCTCCCCCTGCGCCTTCGGTGTGGTAGGTGTGAATAGCACGATGTTTAAAAGCCGCGATGGTATCTTCAACAAATCCGGCTTCGTTGAGGGTGTCGGTGTGAATTGCAACTTGCACATCATATTCATCAGCAACGGTGAGACAGGTGTCAATGGTTGCGGGGGTAGTTCCCCAGTCTTCATGGAGTTTTAACCCCATTGCACCAGCTTGAATTTGTTCTATGAGTCCTTGGGGTTGACTGGTGTTACCTTTGCCTAAAAAGCCGATATTGACGGGAAAAGCGTCGGCTGCTTGCAGCATTCGGTAGATATTCCAAGGTCCGGGAGTGCAGGTTGTGGCGTTTGTACCTGTTGCTGGGCCTGTTCCTCCACCGATCATGGTAGTGATTCCAGATGCGATCGCTACTTCAATTTGTTGGGGACAGATAAAATGAATGTGAGAATCAATTCCCCCAGCCGTGAGAATCATTCCTTCCCCTGCTAAAGCTTCGGTTCCAGGGCCAATAATAATATCTATGTTGTCTTGAATATAGGGATTTCCCGCTTTACCAATTTTGTGAATTTTGCCGTCTTTAATGCCAATATCGGCTTTGACAATTCCCCACCAATCGAGAATTAAGGCGTTAGTAATTACTAAGTCTACTGCACCATCGGCGTTAGAAATGGGGGATTGTCCCATTCCGTCTCTGATGACTTTTCCCCCACCAAATTTCACTTCGTCGCCGTATGTGGTGAAGTCTTGTTCTACTTCAATAAATAATTCTGTGTCTGCTAGTCTGATGCGATCGCCTACTGTGGGGCCAAAGGTTTCAGAGTAAGCGCGGCGATCCATTCTATAACTCATAATTATTCCTCACAAACTGCGAATTTGGAATTTTTCAAACTGCATAGTAAAACCATTACCATCAGGTGAAGCACACATCACGCCTACTTTCACCGTTTCTGCTGGAGTTAAATAAGCTAACCTCAGCATCTTATACTCAGTGCCATCAAGAGAATAATCAACTTGAATTGCTGTGCTACGGCGAGTTACCCTCACCCAAATTGCAGTAGGATTTTGTGGTAAAGGAGAAATAGACCAATCTGAATAATTACGTGTAACTACGGCGCTAACTTGTTGCACGCCATTGACAAATTCAATCCCACATTTCAACCAATTAAATTCATCTAAACGCACCATCAAGCCAGCTTGGTCATACAATTCTTGATAGTTGCCACTGACTTTAACATCAACAATAAAATCACCATGAATTTGTTGATAAAAGAAGTGTCCATTATCTCTAATAAAGTCGTAGTGAGTTTCTCTCCAAAAGTCTGTTTTTGCACCGGAAGTAACAGATATAATTTCATCTTTAACTTCCCAAAATGGCGGTTCGTTATCCCATTGAATTGTCATAACTATAGATAACCGTTAATTTTATTGTTAAAACCGTAGACTTGGCGACTACCAACGAGGGGGACTAAAGTAATTTCTTTTTCGTCTCCTGGTTCAAATCTCACGGCTGTGCCTGCGGGGATATCTAATCGCATTCCTCGTGCTTTTTCTCTGTCGAGATGTAGGGCTGTGTTGACTTCGTGAAAATGGAAATGTGAGCCGACTTGAATTGGTCTGTCTCCTGTATTTGCTACTATTAATTTGGTGGTTGGACGACCTGCATTTAATTCGATTTCCCCTGGTGCTGTGATTATTTCCCCTGGAATCATAACTTTGCTCCTTTGCGTCTTTGCGCGAAAATTATCTAATCGGATTATGCACAGTTACTAACTTTGTTCCATCAGGAAAAGTTGCTTCTACTTGTACATCATGAATCATTTCTGGAATACCTTCCATGACATCATCACGAGTTAATAGTGTTGTACCATAACTCATTAATTCTGCCACCGTTTGTCCATCTCTTGCACCTTCCAAAATTGCAGCAGAAATAAAAGCAACCGCTTCTGGATAATTCAATTTCAAGCCTCTATTTTTTCGTCTTTCTGCGACTAAAGCAGCGGTAAAAATTAATAATTTGTCCTTTTCCTGCGGCGTAAGTTGCATTCTTTCCCCCTCTGCGGTTATTTTAAATCTGCCATACTCTGGGAATACAATTACCACGATTTAGCAAAGATACTCGTAACATTTGCCAAATATTTGTAAACCAGTTTCTGACTTCAGATGTAGAATTACCACGATATCGACACAAAAATCCATTTTGCAGACGACTCACACCAGTTAAATTATTTTGAATAGTTAAAGAACGTGCTTTTTCAATAATTTCTGTAGAAACGGGACTTCCTACCCAAACCAGACTACCAACAACAGGATATCCCGCTAAACCGTGGGGACTGTGAAATACTTCTTCGCTACCGGGTAAGATTTGCCTATCAATCCATTGCGGAATACCATTTTGCCAGATTTCGGTGTGCGATCGCATTTCTCCTTCTAAAAACTTTTCTCCCCTCGCACTCCTTCCCAACCGTGTAATTTCCCAACCGATAAAGCTAGAATTGGTATCTAATTTTACTTTTAAATCTTGGCGATAAACAGCACCGTTGAATAAAATAGTCTCTTGGGGTAAATATTCTAAACAAGCATTAGCATCAATTTGGATATTTACGGTTTGTCTTGCGGGTAAGCTGTTACTGCGATATACCTTACCAGCAGCGGCTGTGGTGATTAATGCGTGTGAATTGTTTTCGAGGTGGATATCAGATGACAAGCGATCGCCCCCCACGATCCCCCCAGCCGTGTGTAAAATGACGCTATGGCAAACTTCCTGTCCTTCTGGGTAAAAGGGGCGTTGTACCTTAAATGGCGCTTGATGATGGTTGTAAATTAACTGGGTGGAATCTTGGCGTTTAGCATAGACTAAGTTAAATTTTCCATGCCAACCTGGCTTTGTTTCTGGTTTCTGTGTCATTTATATAAATGAAAATTATATTTTATTTAACATTAGACATTTTGTAAAAATTTCAGAAAGAAATCTTTCACCTCAGATAAATTTGGCTGATGAAATTTTGTCTACGGTTTGTTAGCTAAGATTATATAATCATCTAAAGTATATTTAGACTCATATTTCTGTCTAAAATACTTTTGGATGATCGGAGTCATATACACTTGTTTAGGTAATTTCTCTCTTGCAAATTTAGCAAATTCAGCAGCAGATAAAGATACTCTAGAATCAGTCGATGTTAAATACTTATACCAAACCAATTCTAATTCAAGTTCTGCTACAAATTTGCATACTAAATTTCTTTCTTGTTGTTTATCTTCAAGTTTCTGCGTATTGTAAATTTTAAATAACTTTTTATCTTGCACAATTAACAGTACATAACCTTGATTATTTAAACTTTGAGCAAATATTTGTTTATATATCTTATTTACTTCCTGATTTTTAACTGTATCGTTAAAAAAACAATGGGAAATAACTATAAAGTCAAAAAACTTTTTGGGGATATTATTAGATTTTTCATTCCAGGTAAATATGTCATCAGTCACAAAGCGAAAATAAGTATTTACGGGACTAATACGCGATTCAATATATCTTCTCCAAAACTGAAGTCCTCGATATTGGAACGCATCTTGTTTTTCTAAAGAATAGTAAGATACGTGCATTTGGGGAATCTCAAAGAAGCCGCTACAACTTTGGAGAAATAAAGCTAATCCATAAGCACTTGTTCCTGGTCCTGCTGCAATATCAAGAATATTAAATTTAGTTGGAAGTAACCCATCTTGGTAAAGAAGAAACCAGGCTAAATATAGACAATATACATTGTCTAAAAAATATTTCATAAAGTAGACATGAGGAGTCAGACTAAAACGGTAGTCTGGATCTTGTCCAATTTTTAAGCCATTAATATCCTCAAAAGCATCTTCTAACTTAATCGCTAATTGTTTGTCAGAAATCTTACTAAATTCTTCTTGAAGATATTCAACTAGTCTAATTTCAAAATCTTCAAATATACGCTTATCAATTCCCGTAGCTTGTAGTTTATATTCATCATGTTGCACTAATTTAAAAGCTTTATATATATACTTAGTAAATTCTGTGTCTGGCTTTAATAACAGATTAGATTTTAATTCTTTTGCTTGTGTTAGTTGTTTTCTTAAATTTTCAGCATCTCGTTTATTTTCTTGAAAAGTACGTTCAAGTTGTAGCTTATCCCTAAATAATTTCTCTAACCATGAAAAATTTGCACCTGATTTTTTAATCTCCTGCAAAATTTGCACAGCACTTCGGGTATCACCACGCTGTAATGCTGATTTAAATTTCTGACTTCTCCACCAATTAATAATCAAATTACTCATAACCAAATCCGTCTTTACCTTCTTTGATTTCTACACCTGGAAGCTGAGAGACTAACTTTTCTTTAAATTTCTGATAACTCAATTGTTCAGAATCATACCACCAAGCATATTTTTGTTTAATTTCTTCAGCTTCTTGACGAGTTCCTGCAACAAGAGAACGGTTATTGTTGGGGTGAAAATCTTGAATTACTACTCTATCTGCAATAGCTAATTTCTTAATAAAAGTATCTTCATCAATTAGTAAAGTTGGTAATAGAGGTGTAATTGTAATAGAAATTTTAGGAATAAAACCTTTAAAACTATCAATACTTTGTTTAATTTTAGCTATAGCATTTAATCTGGCTTTAATACTAGGAGAACGCGGTTCAAAATCTCTTCTCACAGCTTCGCTACCAGTGGGAATGCTCATATTAATTCGCAGACGTTGAAATCTTTGTAAATAATCAATATCTCTTGTAATAATAGGACTGCGAGTTTGAATTACCAAAGTTGGAGTTGGATAACCGTTATCTCTCACATCAAGCATTATCTCTAATAACCTGCGAGTTAATTGATGTTTAGACTCCAAAGGTTGATAAGGATCTGTGACGCTACTCATGTAAATGCTAGGAGGCTGATTAGGATTTTTCCGATACCATTTTTCTAATTCTTTTTCTAAGACTTCCGCTGCATTTTCTTTAAAAATTACCCATTTACCCCAGTCTTGACGCATTTTAGTATTAGGGCTAAATGCAGCAGCATAGCAATAACTACAACCATATTGACAACCCCGATAAGGATTGAGAGTAAAATCATAAGCAGCAATAAACCCAGCCGCTTTTGTGAGGAGTGATTTAGCATTTTGGGCGTAAACATTGGTATCTCCAAATTGTTCACGCACAAATTTTGTAGGAGTTTCCTCGCTATAACCTTCATACCGTAGTTTCACCATATTTATTAATTTAAATAACCCAATGATAATTTCATCTTCCAGGCGCTGAAGCGGTGAGAATATCTATAAATTCTAGTTAAATATAATTATTACAAATAAACAAACGTATATTTACGTATGTTAAACAAAATAAATCAAACTATAAGCCATTATTAATTTTTTGGATATATTTGTACATTTCCTAATGCTTTAGGCAAGAGTTAACTAAGAAATTAACCAATTTTCTAACTGTAAATCTTTGACTCTAGTTAAATCAGAATCGTGAGAAACTAAAATTAAATTATGAATTATAGCAGTAGCAGCTATCAAAATATCTGCATCCTGAATAATTTTTCCTCTGTTTGTTAAATCAGCATGAATTTCAGACGCTTTTTGAAAAATTCTTAGATCATCTAAGAATAAAATGGGATAATCTTGGCAAAATTGTTGAAACCAAGCTAGTTTTTTAGTGGCATTGCTTCTTAAAAGTCCTCTTTGAACTTCATAATAAGTTATGCCACTAATCAAAATTTCTATTTCTAAACTACTTACCTCTTGCAATTTTAAGTTTATTTTGACATTCTGTTTTAGTGATGCTGAAACAATATTCGTATCTAATAAATAACCCATTTAACCACCACGTTTTACAGATTCATCAAACATTTGCATTTGTTCTGGAGTAAAATCATTGAGCATTCCTGAAACAAGATGTAAAGATAAAATTCTTTTAATCCGTTTAGTTAATTCTTCTTCAGAGATACTATTAACATCAGGAACAGCGACAGGATTAAAGGTATTATTAATATTTTCGATCATTGCCTGTCTATCTAAGTTTTCTTGATACAGAGGATTATTGTCAATTAAAGTTTTGACAATTGTGGGTAATTTTTGATAATTAGATTGATTATTAATAATTTGAGTCATGGTTCAACTTCCTCAAAATAATATCGGTGTTGGGCAATATATTGTATTTTGGGTAAAATGGCAGATTATGATCTTAATTCCATTTAACCCAACTAATACTCTAAGAGGGTGTTTGAAAAGTTCGGAAAGGTATAATTTGTCATTCTGTATCCCTTACGGGAGCGTTAGCCATGTGGAACAAAGTGGAACGTTCGCGTAGCGTTCCGAAGGAAAGAATCTAGGGTTTGAGCGATTACTCGGAGATGCTTCAGTACGCTGCGCTACGTACCCTACGGGAAGCAAGCTACAGCATGACTTTTAAAACATCCTCTAATAGAGAAGTTAAAATTTACGCAACTAAAGAAATACGATCTTCTCCTTTTTCGAGAATAAGACGATAACCACAAGATTTAACTATCTGTAAAAAATTACTAATTTTCATATCCTTTTGCTGACCAGAACAAATATCTTGAATAACAGCAGGAGAAATATTAACTTCTTCGGCTAATTGAGCAATAGATATATGATCATTCTCCATAATAGAGATTAACAATTCAGATAGTAAAAACTCCTGATATCCTGCTTCAAATTTAGCTTTAAAATCGGGGTTTTGCATCATTCTATCAAGAGTTGATAGCTGTTCAATTTTCTTCATAATATGCTCCTTCTTGGTTACGTTTAATATAATCATTCATATAGTTAATAGCTTTTTCTTTCTGGTTTTTTGGTAATTTTTGTTGTTTTTTCTCAAAAGCATTGGTAACAATAATTTTTTGACCAGTAAAGAAGAAGCATAAAAATCGATCTGGTTGTGGTTTAAAAGCGTAAATTTTATCTCCTTCATTACGAAATTGCTCTTTATTACTTATTTGACCAAAATCACCAATTCTTTTTACCAAAAATAAAAATCTTAATTGTTGTTTTTCATCTAATTTATTAAAATACTCTTGAACCTTGCTTTCACCATTTTCATCAAAATACCACTCCAACTGAAAAACTGAGCCAACATAAATTAAATATTCTTTAGTCATATAAGTCCTATGATAGCAGCTACAATAGCCCTGAAAAAGTAGTAATCAAAAAAAAGCCGCCCCCCAACGGAAGCGGCCATTATTCAAACTAGGAAAAGATTTTAGTAATCGTAATCTCCGCCACCCATACCAGCACCAGCAGCAGGAGCGCCATCCTTAGGTTCAGGTTTGTCAACTACGATACATTCGGTTGTCAACACCATTCCCGCAATAGAAGCCGCATTTTGCAGAGCAGAACGGGTTACTTTAGCAGGATCAACAATTCCAGCTTCCAACATATCAACGAATTCGTTGGTAGCAGCGTTGAAACCAACGTTGAATTCCTTCTCTTTTACACGTTCAGCAATGACAGCACCATTCTGACCGGCGTTTTCTGCAATTCTCTTTAGAGGTGCAGGTAAAGCACGAGCCACAATTAAAGCACCAGTCAACTCTTCATCCTTGAGGTTAACCTTAGCCCACTCTTCCAATTGAGGAGCGAGGTGAGCCAGAGTTGTACCACCACCAGGGACGATACCTTCTTCTACAGCAGCCTTGGTAGCGTTGATAGCATCTTCCAAGCGCAGCTTCTTGTCTTTCATTTCGGTTTCGGTAGCTGCACCAACTTTCACAACAGCTACACCACCAGACAATTTAGCCAAACGCTCTTGTAGTTTTTCCTTGTCGTAGGAAGATTCGGTTTCTTCCATTTGACGACGAATTTGTTCGCAACGAGCCTTAACTGGAGCTTCGTTACCTTCAGCTACAATTGTGGTGCTGTCTTTGGTGATGGTGATACGGCGAGCTTTACCCAGGCTATCTAGCTTGGTGGTATCCAGCTTCAAACCTGCATCTTCGGTGATGAGTAGACCACCAGTTAAGACGGCAATATCTTCTAGCATAGCCTTACGGCGATCGCCAAAACCAGGAGCTTTAACGGCTGCAACGTTGAGTACACCGCGCAAACGGTTAACTACTAAGGTTGCTAAAGCTTCTTTTTCGATATCTTCGGCGATAATCACCAAAGGACGACCAGAACGAGCTACTTGCTCAAGTACAGGTACTAAGTCTTGTACCAAAGCAATCTTCTTATCGGTTAACAAGATGTAAGGCTCATCGAAGACTGTTTCCATCCGCTCTGCATCAGTAGCAAAGTAAGGAGAGATATAGCCTTTATCAAAGCGCATCCCTTCGGTGATTTCGAGTTCGGTGGTCATAGACTTCCCTTCTTCTAGGGAAATTACGCCTTCCTTACCCACTTTGTCCATTGCTTGAGCAATCATCTGACCGACTTCTTCGTCGTTACCAGCAGAGATGGAAGCAACTTGTGCGATCGCCTTAGAATCTTCTACAGGACGAGCGTGTTCAGCAATCTTTTCCACTAAGAAAGCCGCAGCTTTGTCAATACCGCGCTTCAGCAAAATCGCATTAGCGCCGGCTGCAACGTTCCGCAAGCCTTCCTTAACGATCGCATGAGCCAAAACGGTAGCGGTGGTTGTTCCATCACCCGCAGCGTCATTTGTTTTAGAAGCAGCTTGACGAATTAGCGCCACACCTGTGTTTTCAATGTGGTCTTCTAATTCGATTTCTTTAGCGATGGTAACACCATCATTCACAATTTGTGGTGCGCCAAATTTCTTCTCTAGAACTACGTTGCGACCTTTAGGACCGAGGGTAACAGCAACAGCCTCAGCTAAGATATCAATACCGCGTTCTAGAGCGCGACGGGCGTTTTCGTTATAGATAATGCGCTTTGCCATAAGAGTCTAAATTCGGGTAGTAAGTTAAAATTTGTCTTGAATTTGGTAATGGGTGAATTTGGTAAATGGTAATTGGTGAAAACTTTTTCCCAGTCCCCAATACCTCATGCCCCTCATCACCCATTTACATGACGACTGCTAAAATATCTTTTTCAGAAAGCAGTACGTACTCTTCGGTTCCGAGCTTAACGTCGGTTCCAGCGTACTTGGAGTACAGCACTTTCTCACCAACTTTGATTTCCAATTCTTGACGGCTTCCGTCGTCATTACGCTTGCCAGGACCAAGGGCTACAACTTCGCCTACTTGGGGCTTTTCCTTAGCGGTGTCGGGCAAATACAGACCACCTGCGGTCTTTTCTTCAGCGGCGGTCACTTTTACAAAAACGCGATCGCCCAGGGGTTTAACGGTTGAAACGGTCAGAGATACAGCTGCCATAAAATTTTTTTTGCCTTGTTAGCACTCTCAACTCCTGAGTGCTAATTTACCGAAAGCCAGCATACAATGGCAACGATTCCTTGTGTACGGGTTTCCGAACTGGGCGCTCGCAACTGTACTTAAGCATAAATGCCTAATTGTGATAGTTGTCTGGTTCTGTTGCGTAAGTAATGAATATTTTTATATGGACAACATTTATTTGCAAAGCGGGGAAATTGTTATAGAACTGTAATCAGGGAACCGTTCAATGAGTAACATTACAGTAAGTCCAAAAATTGCCGTCCTCTCCCCAAAACTACTAAAGCTGTGGAAGGAACTTAAAGCCCTAAGTCATTGTGTGAAAGCTCTAGGACTGGCAAACCTTCATCGAACAGCTTTATCTTGGTTCTGAACAGACAGTTGCTCACTTATGGACAAAACAAGCTAGTCTAGAGTCCTGGGAATGCTTAAAACTGGGACTTAAGGAGCCACATCTTAGCCAGCTGCTTAGTTAGTCATCCCATTGGCATCTTCAGAACTAAAACCAACTGCTTGCGTGTTTGTTGTTCTAGGCAGATAATGGTAGTTTACCCAGATGGGGTTTGGTATAGCCAAACAAAACCGGAAGTCATTGAGCGGATCATCCCAGAACACTTAATCGGCATAATGGTGGTGGAAGCATAAGCCTTTTTAACCCATCCTTTGCCAGAAACTTCCCCGGTTTCTCGTGAACCTCTGATAGAGGCTTAACATCCAAAGGATATAGTAGAGCAGCAGTAAGCGAATGAAAGTGCGGGTGAGTTTTGAGCTAGGGTCATCTTCAGCTAAATACTGAACTTGTCAACCAGAAAGATTATTATTTAATCAGGTTTAATCAGGTTTTTTAGCCCGCCCCCTTTCAAAGCGATATATAATAGCGCATTATAAATACTATTGCTCTCCGTATCCTTACTGGAATTTTGCCATCTAGCTACTAGTAAGATTGAAAGTGACCTTCACTTTTTAGACTTCGAGGCAGCAAAGGCAAGTTAAGTGGGAAAAACAACAACATCTCAATAATCCACCATAGAGGATAACTAATCAAGACCTTGATGGATCGAAGCGCGACAAGTGCCACTGCTATGAAAGAGTCCAGCATGAAAGATCACAAACGACTTCTATTGATTGATGATGACCCTAACCTCATCTTGCTGGTGAAGGATTACTTAGAATTCCGAGGATACGAAGTCATCACGGCCGAAAATGGACGAGAAGCTCTGGATATTTTAGAACATGATGTTCCAGACATGATCATCTGTGACGTGATGATGCCGGAAATGGACGGGTACACTTTTGTGGAACAAGTACGCCAAAATGAACGTACAAGTTGGATTCCCGTTCTCTTCCTCTCCGCTAAGGGACAAAGTGCAGACCGAGTTAAAGGTCTGAACAAAGGTGCTGATGTCTATATGGTCAAACCCTTTGAACCAGAAGAACTCGTAGCACAAGTAGAATCCTCACTAAAGCAAACCATCCGTTGGAAAGAACATCAGACAAAGGGAGGGGAAAACGGTTCCCGTATCCAGGTTCCCTTCGATGTACAGTTAACCCCAACCGAACTGAAAGTAGTCCAGTTTGTAGCCAGGGGTTTAGCTAACCGGGAAATCGCTGAAGAATTAAACGTCAGTCAGCGTACAGTGGAAAGCCATGTTTCCAATATGTTGGGTAAAACCAATCTCCACAACCGTACTGAACTAGCGCGTTGGGCGATTGAAAATCAAATGGCTTAAACCTCTGCTCATTTGGCGAAGTTTTGAGTTTTGAGTTAGGACAAAATAGCTCAAAACTCAAACTGGTTATGTAACTTGACTTCAGTTTGAGAGCTAATAAATTATGAATTGTGAAGCCAAATTTGGATTTTTTAGTTCCAACTTCATAATTCATAGTTTATGATACAGCCCTCAACTGCTATGTTCCAACCCGGATATCACCTAAAAATATCACTACATCACCCCCACGCAAATACCCTATTGTCCCAACTGGAAAGGAAACATAGCTCATAGGGGCTGATAAATCTTTACAGAACAGAAAAGTAAATTAAAAGTCAACATTTGGCAATATACGCAAATTAGCAATTATATTTTTACAATAATAGTAAGCGTGTCTTAAATGTAACTAGTTATATAGTATCTACTTCAATGCTTTTTATTAAAAAGAACAAAGTAATCGCAAAAAACTTAATGCCAGGTGGGAAGATGATTGATTTTAGAATACTTACCCTGCGGGAAGAAAATTTACATCTTCATAAAGTTGCATCATTGTTCCCTCGAAGTTAATACAACGTAATTGAAATGATGCTTGTTCTCCCGCGTAAGACTACATTACCTATAGAAGACAGTGATTATTCAAAAAGATGGCGTTTAATTAAAACATTTGTAACCAAACTCTGTGCAGAAACATTAGCACTTGAGGCTCAAATTTCCCCTTCACGCCAAAAGCAAAAAGAAAGTAATCTTTGGCAGCGTCGGTTTTGGGAACATACAATTAAAGATGAAATAGACTTTGCTGCTCACTGTGATTATATACATGATAATCCCGTCAAACATAGATTATGTGCAACAGCAAAAGAATGGGAATTTTCCAGTTTTCATCGCTTTGTTTTTCAAGGTATTTATCCAGAAAATTGGGGAAGTGAACAAATACCTAATCTAATCAATGATGTTGAATTTGAATAAGGTAAACCAAATGGTAGTTTACAGTGCAAAAACACCATTTTTCTCTAGTAAATAGTGATCATGTAGGGTGGGTTAGCGAAAGCGTAACCCACCCTACAATTAAAATTCTGCGCTTTGTGGTGTACGTGGAAACGGAATTACATCTCGAATATTTCCCATACCCGTCATAAATTGCACCAATCTTTCAAACCCCAAACCGAAACCAGCATGGGGAACGGTACCATAACGACGCAAATCTAAATACCACCATAAATCTTCCGGGTTCATACCTTGGGCTAAAACCCGTTTTTCTAACACATCTAGCCTTTCTTCCCGTTGGGAACCACCAATAATTTCGCCTATTTTCGGTGCGAGAATATCCATTGCGCGAACGGTTTTTTCATCATCACTCAACCGCATATAAAAAGCTTTGATTTGGGCAGGATAATCTGTAACAATCACAGGCTTTTTAAACAGTTGTTCTGCTAAATAGCGTTCATGTTCTGATTGCAAATCTGCACCCCAACTGACAGGATAATCAAATTTAACATCAGCCTTTTCTAAAAGTTTGACTGCTTCTGTATAAGTCAATCTTTCAAATTGATTATTAATAATGTTATTAGCGGTTTCTAAGACAGTCTTATCAATACGTTCGTTGAAAAATTCCATGTCTTCTGGACAAGTTTCTAATACATATTTAAAGATATATTTAAGAAACTCTTCTGCTAAATCCATATCACCTTCTAAATCACAAAAAGCCATTTCTGGTTCAACCATCCAAAATTCTGCTAAGTGACGAGAAGTATTAGAATTTTCAGCCCGGAATGTGGGACCAAATGTGTAGACGTTAGTAAACGCCATTGCCATAATTTCGGCTTCTAATTGTCCACTTACTGTTAAATACGCTGGTTTACTAAAGAAGTCTTGGCTATAATCAATCTCTTGATTTTCGGTGCGAGGAACATTCTTTAAATTAAAATTGGTAACGCTAAATAATTCTCCTGCACCTTCACAATCACTAGCAGTAATAATGGGAGTATGTACCCATAAAAATCCTTTTTCTTGGAAGAATTGATGAATAGCTGCTGAACAAGCATTTCTCACCCGAAATACTGCACCAAAGGAGTTAGTTCTAGAACGCAAATGTGCAATGGTTCGCAAAAACTCAAAGGAATGACGTTTCTTTTGCAGAGGATAGGTATCAGGATCAGCATCACCGTAGACTTTGACGCTATTAGCTTTTAATTCTATTCGCTGTCCTTTCCCTTGGGAAGCCACAAGTACACCTGTGACTTCCACAGAAGCACCAGTATTTATTTGTTTTAATATTCCTTCGTAGTTTGGTAAATCTTGATTAATGACTATTTGCAAATTTCCTAGAGATGAGCCATCATTGACTTCCAGAAATGCAAAGCCTTTTAACTCGCGTTTTGTTCTTACCCAAGCTTTAATTACCAGAACCTCTTCTGGTTGTCCAGTTTTTAATATTTCTGCAATGCGATGATTTACCATTTTCTACAATTTGTATTTTGTCAATGTATATATTATTAATTTTATGAAAAATTAACAGTTTCAGCCAATCAAAAATCCCAATTTGGAATTACCCAGCACAAGACTTTAATAGCCAGCCTATAATTATACCTAAACCACCAAAGCGGACAGCTTGCCAAAATGGTTTTTTCAGGCTATTCCAAGAAAACAACTGGCTTTCTAAGTTAAGTTCTAACGCCTCTAACTGTTTTTGAATGCGCTTTAACTCTGACTTAATTTCTGGGGGCTGCTTTTTATTTTGTTTCAGATTCTTTAATTCTTGTTGCCATTGTGCCTTTTGTTGTTGATCTCGTTGCACTTGGGCATATCTTTCTTTTAATAATCGGAGTGATGTTTCTACTTCTTCTAGTTCTTGTTCAAAGTCTGGCTGCTGGTTTTCCTGTAAATTAGTCATTGGTGATTGGTCATTGGCTATGATGATTAAATCATAACTGTTACTATTCACTCACCACTTAGTCTTATGTCTCAAACTAGTCAACTGAATGAAATCAGCACTCTAGAACTGGCTCAAGCCCTGATAGAAAGGCTAAGTATCTCCCCTGATGATTGGCATCGCCTCAAGTCTAACCGCAATTCCCGTGCTAGTGAACAGGTAGCGGCTGCTATGGTGTTTCTCCTCAAAAACCAGCCTCAAGAAGCTCAAGCGAGATTAGAACAGGCTATTGGTTGGTTAGATAAGTCCATTTCTGCCCCTCCTTGTGAAAGTCACGGAAAAAAATGAGGGAGAGGGAACTAGAAAGATTATTTATCTGCTTTCTGCCTCCTTCATCGTCGTAACGATAAAAGACGACGGGTTTCTATTTGTTTGCAAAGCCGCAATTCTGTACCTTTACGGTTCCACTCTACCTGATCAAAGATGAGATGCAGAAGAGACATACCGCGACCACTTTCGGCTTCATCGGGTGGTAAATAGTCTGTAGGATCGCTATCGCTATCAGGTGAGGGAGTGAAGCCACTCCCTTGATCTGAGATAATCCACCAATATTGATTATCTATTAGGGAAAAACGAACTACCACTAATTTGCCAGGATCAAGATTATTGCCATGTTTAGCTGCATTAACTAGGGCTTCTTGAAGTCCTAATCGCAGTTCTGCTTGTAATTTTGTGGGAACATCTGCCAGTAGTAAATCTAATATGGGACAAAGATAAAGAGTTGAGGCAAAACTAATAGTACCCCAACTACGTCCAACTGGACGAAGGGAAATGGTAATCACAAGAGAAACCCCGTAGCTTTTAGTTAGCTAGACATTAGTTTGGTGTCACAAGCACCCTAATAATCATTGAGGTGGTCATACTGCCTTCAAACTTGCGTCTGTAAAACTAAATTTTAAAAATGCTAGGGAGCATTGACTCTAATATATTAAGTGAGAATTGATTGGTTAAAAATTGGCTGTAATTTTACTGCTAATGCAGTCAGCAACTTAGAAGTTGCTATTAATTATAAATGGGTGTATAAATAGCCCTCTTTATTGCCGCTTAATAATTTACACAATTTAATTCACCTTTAAGAGTCTATGCAACTTCAATAAAAAAAGGAATGTCTATTTTTAGGTCAATTCTATTTTAGCATTATTACCATGTACTAGACTACAAATTTCTCATTTGAGTTTTTTGTAAATAATTTACTGACTCTCTTCCTCGGATGAACGCACTAGAAATGCGGCAGCTTCCACATGAGCCGTTTGGGGGAAAAAGTCGGCGGGCTGTACCCTGGTGAGAGTGTATAGTCCATGTTCACAAAGCAATTTGAGGTCACGGGCTAGGGTGGATACTTTACAACTGACGTAAACAATCCGAGAAGGTTTCAAGTCAAGTAAGGTTTTGATGACATTAGCTTCACAGCCTTTGCGTGGCGGATCAAGTAATACCACATCCGGTATAGTCCCTAGGTTGGGAAGATTTTTTTCAACTGCGCCTATTTGAAATGTAACATTGTTAATTCCATTGTGTGTGGCGTTGAGAATGGCCTGTTGTACTGCTGTTGATTGGACTTCTAAGCCGATCACTTGGTGTGCTTGTTTGGCTAGGGGTAAAGTCAAAGTCCCAATACCGCAGTAGGCATCGACTAGAATTTCGTGACCTTGCAAATTGAGTTCTGACTGAATTACTTGTAATAGGGATTCTGCGGTTTCTGTGTAGACCTGAAAGAATGTATCTGGGAGGATTTGAAATTCGAGTCCGGCAAATATTTCGCGCAGGTAAGGAACTCCGGCTATACAACGGGTTTCTGAACCAAAGATAGCATTTGTGCGATCGCTATTTCGATTCAATGATACTCCCACCAATTGAGGATATCTCTCTAACCATTCTTGTGCTTGGGTTTCAATTCCAGATAATTTCCAATCCTTCACTACCAAAGTCAGCAGCATTTCCCCTGTTCGACGACCAATACGTAAACCCAAATGGCGAATTAACCCTTGGTGACGGCGTTCGTTATAAATTGACCAACCCCGCTTCTGGATATCTAACTTCACCTCAGCCAGCAAGGGGTTAAAGCGGGAGTCCTGAACCGGACATTGATTCAAATTAATTAATTGATGGCTACCTTTTTGGTAATAACCAGCTTGTACCTGCCCCGTAGCTGAGATACTCACAGGATAGGTGACTTTGTTGCGATAACCCAAGGATGCGTCAGCTACCAATACGGGATCTACAGGTGGGTCAACAAAACCGCCAATACGTTCTAAAGCTTGAATTACTTGATTGCGCTTGGCTATCAGCTGGTAGTTGTAATCAATATGCTGCCACTGACAACCGCCACATTTGTCAGCCACAATGCAATTTGGTCTAATCCTTCCCGGAGATCGTTTGAGGATTTCCTTGAGCGTAGCCTGAGCATATTTGGGTTTAACGTTTACCAGTCTAACAAGAGTGCGATCGCCTGGTACAGTGTCTGGAATAAAGACCACACGCTGCTCAAACCTGCCCACACCATCACCCGTATCACTCAAATCAGAAATTTCAACTTCAATTACTTCACCCTGTCGCCAAACATTATTAGTCATTAGTCATTCAATTTTGGATTTTGGACTTCGGCAAGCTCAATCGAACGATTTTGGATTTGGTAATTGAAGAATTATTACAAGTTCTTCCTTAATTTTCCCCAATCCCCAATCCTCAGTTCCCATCCCCATCTTCTCACACCCTTCACTTCTGTACCTCTAACTAGTTAAACTAGCAAATAATATTTCGCGTAATTGCATAATAATCATGACTGTAATTAGCCAAGTTATTCTCCAAGCCGACGACGAACTGCGTTACCCCAGCAGTGGCGAACTCAAGAGTATCAAAGAATTTTTGCAAACTGGTCTACAGCGGACAAGAATCGTCTCTACTCTTGCGGAAAATGAAAAAAAGATAGTTCAGGAAGCAACCAAAAAACTTTGGCAGAAGCGCCCTGACTTTATCGCCCCCGGTGGCAATGCTTACGGAGAAAAGCAACGTGCTTTATGTATCCGTGACTTTGGCTGGTACTTGCGCCTGATCACTTACGGCGTACTTGCTGGCGACAAAGAACCAATTGAAAAGATTGGTTTGATAGGCGTGCGGGAAATGTACAACTCTCTAGGCGTTCCTGTCCCAGGAATGGTAGAAGCTATCACTTCTCTCAAACAAGCCTCCTTGGATTTATTGAGCGCTGAAGATGCTGTCGAAGCAGCCCCTTACTTTGATTACATCATTCAAGCGATGTCCTAATACACCTTGTATTAGTTCTAGCAGTAGACTTTCTCGTCTACCAGAGTGAGTATCAGACATTAGTTGGTACTCAATCCCAACCAATAAAATTCATCATTTGAGGATACCTTCCCCACACTCGATAGTGGCTATGGCAAAATCTTTGTCAAGTTATTATCTAGTAGTGGGGATATTTTATACTCAGTGATTACAACAAAAGACAAAAAACCGACAGGTATAAGGCTGTCGGTCATTAGTGTGTTCCCTATTAATGACTCGGCTAGAGTTCAGTTATAGGTGATTATGCCAATATGCTCACTATTAGAGGAGGATCTTTATCATATAAAAATTGTGATTATAATCATGTTTTCTTGTGATTATAATCACTAATTTGTTCCCTGAAAAATGCATTCACTTCAACAATTGATTTGATTTAGGATTGCTATATCAATCTCAATATTTTTTAACCTAATGTAAAAAAACCTAGAACTTGTGAAAACTGATATTATATTCCATCAACTGTTTTAAACATTACTTAGTATCCTTTTTGAACTAATTGGTAAACCAGCTACAGAAGCACAATCGTATCAATTCAAGTCTGTAAAAATTAAAGACCTAGCATTTCGCTTAGATGGTTTATTTGTACCTGATTTAGAGATATCTGAAGAGCCTATTTACTTTGTAGAAGTTGAATTTTAACCTAAGGCCGATTGTGACTGGTGGTTATTTACAGAAAGCCTTGTTTACCTGAATCAATATTAACCAAAGAATAATTTTCACGCTGTAGCGATTTTTTGCTAAACATAGTTTAGATTCTTGTGTATATATGCAGTACCAGGGTTTGTTAATGAGTCAGTAAATCATATTTATTTATACTGTTAATTAGTTTCCATGTTCCTGATTGGCATTGATTCAAAATTGTGATGATTGCTTGTGCTTCTAAGTAAATGCGTGATTGGGCTTAATCATTAAAAGGGTAATTTCAACAACAAGCATCTAAATATATTTTATAGTTATCTCTCGTTCACTGGTTCTACCTGAAAATACAGTTTAGAATGTTCCGAGTTTAGATTATATGTAAATATACGTAAATTAACTATTTAAAATGGATAGAGAACTTTATCTCAGCATTTCTTCAGAAGCAGCAAATTCTTTTGGATCAATAATTTTAATTGATTCAAACATTTTCAATATTAGTAAATCTTTATCACCTGTAATAATACAAACAGCCTCTCCAGCAACTGCTGTTGCTTAAATCATATCATCATCTACATCACGACAGACAGGCACATTTAACGGTGTAGGTATTACAATATGCATTCTAGAACGCAACAAATTCATCACCTCTCCCGCATCTTCAGGAGAGTATTTAAACTTTACTCTCAGTTTTTCATGTAATTCATTGAGAATAAAATCTGAAGTAATGGGAGAATGCACAATTAGACAGTGTTCAACAACTGTACTACACATCCCTTTAGCAATAAAAGCAGCAATCAAAACATTAGTATCTATAACTAGCTTCATGAAATTATCTCAAAAATTTCCTCAACTGTTTCATTCTTTTGCATTAAGTAAGAACGCAATGCGCGGAATTTGTGTGTAAAGATGTAGTCCTCAATAGCTTTACCGACTAAACTATCAGCAGATATACCTTCAGTTTGAGTAATTTCTAAAAGTGCTGCTTTCAGTTCTGGAGTAATAGTAATGGTTAGGGTATCTTGCATATTTTATCAGTGAGCTACATAGTTAATTATAAAATAAATCAAACTATTGATTACAGATAGATGTTAATATGAAAGTAAGAGTAGTAATTCAGCGACTAGAAGCTGATGGTTGGTATTTAGCAAGAACTAGAGGAAGTCACCGACAGTTTAAACATCCTGATAAACTTGGTACAGTTACAGTTTCTGGTAAACCTAATATTGATGTACCCATTGGTACACTAAAAAGTATTTGGAGACAAGCACAATTGGAGGAAGAATAATGCGTTATACAGTAGTAATTGAAAAAGGAAATACCAGTTATGGTGCTTATGTTCCCGACTTACCCGGTTGTATAGCTGTGGCTGAAACATTAGCAGAAGTTCTACAACTAATTGTAGAGTCCATAGAATTTCATATAGAAGGTTTAATAGAGTCAGGTTTACCAATTCCTCAACCTACAAGTATCGCCCAGGAAGTTGAAGTTTTGATTTAAAATGATTACTTAATATATTTTGAATAATTTGACAGTAATTTATTCTTTCCATAAAACATTGTACAGTAGACTGGGCTACCGCACCTCCAGATCCCCGACTACTGACATCAATTCATAATTGATTGACAAGATTAAAAAAAGAAGTGGGGGATCTCAGATAGAATATTTCTCTGTCCTCTTGGTGCATAACTTCCATGACCACATTTGGTGAAAATCCCTTTTCTCCCCAAGAAATTGCCTCAGAAGGCATAAAACCAGAAGAATATACCGAAATCGTCCGCCGTTTAGGTCGTCATCCCAACAAAGCCGAATTAGGTATGTTTGGGGTGATGTGGTCAGAACATTGCTGTTATAAAAATTCCCGCCCTTTACTCAAACAGTTTCCCACCACAGGCCCCCGCATACTCGTGGGACCCGGTGAAAATGCCGGAGTTGTGGATATCGGCGACGGACTGCAATTAGCTTTTAAAATAGAATCCCATAACCACCCTTCCGCCGTTGAACCATTCCAAGGCGCTGCAACCGGAGTAGGTGGGATATTAAGAGATATTTTTACAATGGGGGCGCGTCCCATAGCTTTATTAAATTCTTTGCGCTTTGGTGATTTGAATGATCCGAAAACCCAAAGATTGTTTACAGGTGTAGTATCTGGTATTTCACATTATGGTAATTCGGTTGGAGTTCCCACAGTTGGGGGTGAAGTGTATTTTGACCCCGCCTACTCTGGAAATCCCCTAGTCAACGTCATGGCCTTGGGATTGATGGAAACGTCGGAAATTGTAAAATCGGGGGCTTCAGGCTTAGGAAATCCTGTGCTGTATGTGGGTTCAACCACCGGACGGGATGGCATGGGAGGCGCAAGTTTTGCCAGTGCCGAATTAACTGATGAATCAATGGATAACCGTCCCGCAGTGCAAGTAGGAGATCCATTTGTAGAAAAGTCTTTGATTGAAGCTTGTTTAGAGGCGTTTAAAACCGGGGCTGTGGTTGCTGCCCAAGATATGGGGGCTGCTGGTATTACCTGTTCTACCTCGGAAATGGCTGCTAAAGGTGGTGTGGGGATTGACTTCGATTTAGATAAAATTCCGGTGCGGGAATTGGGAATGATTCCTTATGAATACCTGCTTTCGGAATCTCAAGAACGAATGTTGTTTGTTGCCGAAAAGGGACGAGAACAGGAATTAATTGATATTTTCCATCGTTGGGGACTGCAAGCGGTGGTTGCGGGTACGGTGATTGAAGAACCCATTGTCAGGATTTGGTTTCAGGGGAAAATTGCGGCGGAAATTCCGGCTGATGCTTTGGCAGAAAATACGCCTTTGTATGAAAGAGAATTATTGACAGAAGCACCCGAATATGCTCAAAAAGCTTGGCAATGGACAAGTGCTAGTTTACCTGCTTGCAATGCTGCGGGTATTGAAATTGAGGGAAGTCTGCAAACTTGGAATCAGATTTTATTGACTTTGCTAGATACTCCCACCATTGCTTCTAAAAGCTGGGTTTATCGCCAATATGACCATCAAGTTCAGAATAATACCGTATTGTTACCCGGTGGTGCTGATGCGGCTGTAGTGCGTTTACGTCCTTTAGAAGAAACCCCCAATCTCACATCCCCAATTGCCAATTTAAAATCCGGTGTTGCAGCGACGGTAGATTGTAATTCTCGCTATGTCTATCTTGATCCTTATGAAGGGGCTAAGGCAGTGGTGGCTGAAGCTGCCCGGAATCTTAGCTGTGTGGGTGCTGAACCCTTAGCTGTGACAGATAACCTCAATTTTGGTAGTCCAGAAAAACCGATTGGTTATTGGCAATTAGCGTCCGCTTGTCGGGGTTTGAGTGAAGGATGTAGTGAGTTGGGAACGCCGGTAACTGGGGGAAATGTTTCTCTCTACAATGAAACTTTTGATGCGGAAGGTAATCCCCAACCAATTTATCCGACTCCGGTTGTGGGTATGGTGGGTTTGATTCCTGATTTAACGAAAATTTGTGGACAAGGTTGGCAAAATGGAGGTGATATAATTTATCTTCTTGGTTTACCTATTCAATCCAAAATCCAAAATCCAAAATCTAAAATAGAATTGGGTGCTTCTGAATATTTGGCAACGATTCATAATACGATCGCAGGTAAACCCCCTAGAATTGATTTTGATTTAGAACGCCGTGTGCAAAAAGCTTGTCGTGATGGTATTCGTGCCGGTTGGGTAAATTCTGCCCATGATTCGGCTGAAGGTGGTGTGGCTGTGGCTTTAGCGGAATCTTGTCTTTCTGGTAATTTGGGGGCTGAGATTAATTTCCCAATTAGTGCAAATCATGATTCACGCTTTGATGAAGTACTATTTGGTGAAGGTGGGGCGAGAATTTTAGTTTCTGTTAGTGAAGAAAACCAAGAAAAATGGGAATCCTATTTACAGGAGCATCTGACAGAAAATTGGCAAAAACTGGGAACAGTCGCTAATTCTGGGAATTTGGAGATTTTAACCGCAGATAACCATCAGTTACTCCAGGTTAGTCTCGAAGATATGAGCGATCGCTATTCTCAGGCGATCTCTAAACGTCTCGCTATCTACACCAGTACCTAAGCAACATCAAAAAATCAAGGATTACGCATGAAAATTTACAATTCATACGTAATTCTTAACCAATTTACGATACTGTTTTAATGGATGGTTAAAGATTTGTTAAGAGCTTTTCCGCTATCCATGAAAGAAGGTAACAGGCGACAGGTGACAATAAAAAATTAAATATTCTCCCCTATTGCCATGTTTTCCCTCTTCTCTCCTACACTCTAGACTCTCTCCTTCCCTTTTAGTGACTCGACACCCCACCAGGAGTAAAATCAGCATGATTCCTATCCATTCCGTCACTTCGGATGAATACCCCGATAGCTTGCATGGCGCAGCTATATCTGCCAACAACCAAATCAACAGTCATGAAAATCGCCCTGACAAGCCAGAAGAAGCTTGCGGTGTTTTTGGCATTTACGCCCCAGAACAAGACGTTGCTAAAATGACCTATTTTGGATTGTATGCCCTCCAGCACCGGGGTCAAGAATCTGCTGGTATTGCGACCTTTGAAGGTACACACGTACACCTGCACAAAGATATGGGTTTGGTGTCTCAAGTTTTTAATGAAACTATCTTAGAAGAATTACCCGGTGAATTAGCCGTTGGTCATACTCGCTATTCAACTACCGGTTCTAGCCGTAAGGTTAACGCCCAACCCGCTGTTGTCGAAACTCGCTTGGGTTTATTGGCATTAGCACACAACGGTAATTTAGTCAATACAGTGCAACTCAGGGAAGAATTACTCAAAAGTAATTTTAACTTAGTTACATCCACAGATTCAGAAATGATTGCTTATGCGATCGCACAAGAAGTCAACTCTGGTCTAGATTGGCTAGAAGGTTCAATTCGTGCCTTTAACCGTTGCGAAGGCGCATTTAGCCTAGTTATTGGCACAGCGGACGGTGTTATGGGTGTGCGTGACCCCAACGGCATCCGTCCCTTGGTAATAGGTACTTTAGATAGTGATCCTATCCGTTACGTACTCGCTTCCGAAACTTGCGGTTTAGATATTATCGGTGCAGAATACCTGCGTGATGTAGAACCAGGAGAATTAGTTTGGATCACCGAAGCCGGTTTAGCTTCCTTCCATTGGAGTCAACAGCCTGAACGCAAATTGTGTATCTTTGAAATGATCTACTTTGCGCGTCCTGATAGCCTCATGCACAACGAAACTTTATACAGTTATCGAATGCGCTTAGGACGAAGAATCGCCAAAGAATCTCCCGTAAATGCCGATATAGTTTTTGGTGTACCTGATTCTGGGATACCTGCTGCAATTGGCTTTTCCCAAGCTTCTGGTATACCCTACGGTGAAGGATTGATTAAAAATCGCTACGTCGGCCGCACCTTCATTCAACCCACCCAAACGATGAGGGAGTTAGGTTTACGGATGAAACTTAATCCTCTCAAAGATGTCCTTGCTGGTAAAAGAGTAATCATTGTTGATGATTCCATTGTCCGAGGAACTACTAGCCGTAAACTCGTCAAAACCTTGCGTGAATCTGGTGCGGAGGAAGTACATATGCGGATTTCTTCCCCTCCTGTGACTCATCCTTGCTTTTATGGTATTGATACCGATACCCAAGATCAATTAATTGCAGCTACTAAATCAGTAGCAGAAATAGCCAAGCAATTAGAAGTTGATAGTCTCGCGTATTTGAGTTGGGAAGGAATGTTAGAAGAAACAAGAGAAGATACTAATAGTTTCTGTTCTGCTTGTTTTACTGGTGATTATCCCGTGCCTATTCCTGAACAAGTCAAGCGTTCTAAGTTGATATTGGAAAAGGTTGTAGTTTAGATAATTCTATCATCTTGTGGGGTGGGCATCCTGCCCGCCCAAATCTTAAAATTGTCAGAATCAGGATTTACAGGATTTACAAGATTTATATTCTCAGAATAATAATTTACAGGATTTTCAATATTTAAAATCTATAATCAATGTTTTCAGTAAAGCCTATTGTAGCATTTCCTAATTACAAAAGGTACATCATAGCCCCATCCTCGCTTGCGGGGAGGGGGTTGGGGGTGGGGTTCTTATCAAAAACTGCTATATACTAATAGTTAATCCCTTTATCTAATTGCTATGGTTGTAACTGCTTCGACCTACAATAATATTACCTGGGAACTATTGCCGGAAGATTTCATTTTAGATGATGAACCAGTGGATAATGTTAATCAACCTTCTTTAGCTGCTGCACTAACTGAAAGCCTACAAATAGCAGGAAAACTCCCAGAAACTGCCCTCTCTACAACCAATTACGGCATCTGTGCGACAGTTAACGACAAATTTGTTGTAAAAGCACCTGATTGGGCTTACATACCGCAAATTACCGTTTCTAGAGAGCAAGTAAAACGCAGCTACACCCCTCACAAACAGGGTGAAATTCCTGTGGTAGTAATGGAATTTCTTTCTGATACAAATGGGAGTGAATATTCTAGTAAACGGACTTATCCTCCTGGTAAATGGTTTTTTTATGAAGAGGTTTTACAAATTCCCAACTATCTAATTTTTGAACCAGATAGCGGTATTTTAGAAGTTCATCGTTTACAAGATTTAAGAAAATATCAATTACGTTCTCCAGATGAAAATAACCATTATTGGTTAGAGGAGATGGAATTATTTATTGGTGTTTGGGAAGGAAAGCGAGAAAATCGTCAAGGATATTGGTTAAGATGGTGGGATAAAGAAGGTAATTTGTTATTGTGGGGGTTTGAGTCGGTTGAGAAGGAACGACGAGAGAAGGAACAAGAACGAAGGGAAAAAGAAGCAGCTTTACAACGTTTACAAGATTTAGAAAAACGATTGCGAGATGCAGGAATTGAAATCTAAAGGATTTTCAGAATTTAAAATATAGTATGAATCTGTATTATCATCTTCATCCTGTACATCCTTAAATCCTGAAAATCCTGATTCAAACAAAAAGTGTAAGACTATAAATGTCTACATATTACTGGTATAAGAAACCGCAATACGAAAACCCAGTTCGTAGAGTCTTCTGCTGCGCTTATGCCTGCGACGAACCGCCGAGCGATAGTAATTGGGATTGCTGCGCCAATAACCACCACGCAGAATCCGATAGTCATCGTCACCAGTCCAATCACTACCATCTCTAGGAGCGTTTATATAATTTTCATGCCAGCTATCTTCGCACCACTCACATACATTCCCGTACATATCATACAAACCAAAAGTATTAGGGGGAAAAGTTCCTACATCTGTAGTTTGTTCATACTTCCCATTGCAATTGGCTAAATCAGTGGTAATAGAATCACCAAAATAATAGGGAGTTGTGGTTCCGGCTCTACAGGCATATTCCCACTCGGCTTCGCTGGACAAATGATATAATCTAGCAGTAGATTTACTTAGCCTAGTACAAAATTCCTGTGCGTCAATCCATGAAACTTGTTCAACTGGAAGATTTGCACCTTTGAAGTATGAGGGTTTGGGGTTTAAATCAATCTTCTCTTTTGGTAAAAATGCAACCCTTTCCCATTGCGCTTGAGTAACTGGGTATTTCCCCATGTAGAATGGTGGAACTGTAACTTGATGTTGAGGTTTTTCGCTATCATTTCCCTCTCCTTCCGGTGAACCCATGAGGAATTTTCCGCCTGGTATTGCTACCATTTCTAAAACCACACCATTTCCTAAATTTTCTATAAACGATGTGTGTACAGAAGATTGCTGATTTATTCCTACATTTTGTGTAGGTTGTTTGGGAGAAATAAATTGTAAAACTTGCTGAAACGAACTAGGAGAAATTGGTTGTTTGGGTGCAATAATTGTCGGTGGAAGTTGCTGTGGTTCTAATGCTAATAAAACTTCTGTTGCTGACGCAAAACGATTAACTGGAAAGTCTTGCAACATTTTATCTAAAACAATTTCTAACTCCTTACTCACAGAAACTTTTTCTTTCCATATCCACTGCATTCTCATAGAATCAAAAAGCAAATCAGAACCATCTGCTTTTTGTAAATGTCCGGTTAATAAACGAATACAAGTAACAGCTAAACTATAAATATCACTGTTATGATAAACCATGCCACGAAATTGTTCCGGTGGTGCATATCCAGGTGTCCCGGTAATCGTCCCAACTCTAGTGAGAACACTTCCACCAACTTCCTTAGAAACTCCAAAATCAATCAGGAATAAAGCACCTGTTTGAGAACTTCTAATAATATTCTCTGGTTTAATATCTCTATGAATGACATTCTTATCATGCACAAATTGTAAAATAGGTAATAATTCAATTAACTTCTGACTCGGTTAGTTTTCCTTTGCGTTGTAATTCATGGAGCAGATTTTCACCTTCGATAAATTCCTGAATTAAATACAGTCTTCCTTCTTGTGGAAAGAATGCGAGCAAATCAGGAATATGTGAATGTTTTCCTAAATCTCGTAGTCGAAAAGCTTCTTGTTTAAATAACTCCGTCGCTTTTTCCAGCGCAGCAGTTCCCGACAGTTGGGGTAAAAATTGCTTAATGACGCAAGGAGTATCTAATCTTTGCTCGTCTACTGCTAAAAAGGTTCTCCCAAAGCCACCTGCACCGATAACGCGGATAGCACGATAACGATCTTGCAATACCATTTTACTCCCACAACGTTGACAAAATATAGTCGTCGGTGGATTTTGGTGTAAACAGTTGGGTTTAAGACACTGACTCATAGATGCAAGTGGGTAATTATAGTGATAATTATAGTCACATTTTAACACTAGTGTGGTTTAGTGTCAGCGTCAATAAGCGAATGCTTATAAATAGAGAATTGGTGTTTGTGTTTAATATAAAAAAGTCTAATTTTAGGGTTACTTGTGCAGTTAATACAACAAAAACTTGATAAAATTATATTCATCATCTTGTACAATTTTGGCAAAGTCTATGACTGTCCCAATAACTATCAATTTACCCGAAAATTTAGTTGAATCTGCCCAGCGTCTTGGAGAAGCTACAGCGCGAGACTTATCAGATGTTTTGGTTGATCCCCTAGAAATAGTCTTACCAACATTCAATAATCTTTCAGAAATAAGCATTAATTCTCGAATTTCTAATCTTTCAGATGCGGATGTACTAGATATAGCTAACTTAAAAATGGAGGCGGTACAAAATAACCGTTTAGGAGAACTACAAGCTAAAGGAAAAAATACAGGATTGACTGAAAATGAACGTTATGAACTGTTAGTTTTAATGTCAATTTACCAAATTGGACAATTAAGAAAATCAGAAGGATTAGCAGAAGCAGTTAAACGAAAAATAATAAATCCTTTATTGCCATGAGTTCTCTAGTGGAAATATAGGTTAAAATAGTTAAATCCCCACATATCAATACTTTATGAACCAGCAAATAACTGAAAGAGTGCGCTGGACAACAGCCGATTTAGAATTATTTCCTGATAACGGAAACCGCTATGAAATTATTGACGGAGAATTGTTTGTGACAAGAGCGCCTCACTGGAATCACCAGCAAACTTGTATTAGAATAGGTATGGTGTTGGAAACTTGGTCACAGGCTACCAAATTAGGACGTACCGCAGTTACACCAGGAATAATTTTTGGTGATAATGATAATGTGATTCCTGATGTTGTCTGGGCTAGTAATGAACGACTTGCTGAACTATTAGATGAAGCGGGACATTTAACTGCTGCACCAGAATTGGTAATAGAGGTGCTATCTTCTGGTGTTGAAAATGAAAAGCGAGATAAAGAACTTAAACTTTACTCATCAAGAGGAGTAAGAGAATATTGGATTATAGATTGGCGTAAAGAACAAATAGAAGTATATCGACGTGAACAAGGAATTTTAAAGTTAGCTGCTACCTTGTTCAAAGATGATGAATTGACATCACCTATTTTACCTGGTTTTTTTTGTAAAATTGCTTCCTTGTTCACCTAAAAAATTAACCATGTTGCAAAAATTTAATCTTAGGTAACAAAGGATCACTCACAATTCCTGTACCAGCAAAACCCCACCGTTTTACCAAACTTCCTACCTGTGTACCTGTAACTGATTCTACAGCTAAACGATTGGCTAAATCAGCTGCATGGGTGTTCAAATAACTCAGAGCATCAAAATCTTCTTTAAACAATAATAAATATCCTGATGTGTTATCATCAACACGCGCTGTGAGATATTTACCATCTGTTCTTGAGCGAATAATATAATAAACTTCAGAAAGCATAGTTTGTAATTCGTAATTGTTCCCGGACTAATTCAAATCTTCTAATTTGATTCTTGGATCTGCTGCTTTTAACATTAAGTCAGCAATTAAATTACCGATAATCAATAAGATTGCACTCATTACTAAGCTGGCCATTACTAAATATTGATCTTTTGCTAAAACAGCTTGTAAAGTCAACTTCCCTAAACCTGGCCAATTGAAGAAATTTTCTGTAATAAATGCACCACTTAATAAACCTGCTAATTCAAATCCTAATAAAGTAATTAAGGGGTTAATGGCATTCCGCAATGCATGAACATAAATAACGCGGTTTTCTGGTAGTCCTTTAGCGCGTGCTGTTTGAATATAGTCCTGACGTAATACATCCAATAGTTGACCACGCATGATGCGTTGTAACCCGGCAAAACTGGTGATACTTAGGGCAATTAACGGTAAAATCATATGCCAACCGATATCTACTATTTTACCCAATCCTGTGAGTTCAGCGTGATCGATGCTGGTCATGTTACCCACTGGGAATAATGGGGTGGTTATTTGGGCGAAGAATAATAGAAATAAGGCAGTAATAAAACTAGGGAATCCTTGTCCAGCATAGCTTAAAACCTGCAAAATCTTGTCTGTGGGGCGATTTTGCTTAACAGCAGCAAGTGTACCCAAGGGAATAGCGATCGCCCAAGTTACAATTAAAGATGCGATCGCTAATAACAATGTCGCTGGTACTCTTTCCCATAACAACGACGATACAGAACGTTGGTAAACAAAACTTGTCCCAAAATCACCCCTAGTAATAATTTGTTTCAACCAAAACACAAACTGTTCTGGCCAAGACTTGTCTAAGCCAAATTGTTGTCGTATTTCATCAATCCTTTCTGGTGAAATTTTTGGATTTTGTCTCAATGTATCCACGTAATCCCCCGGAGACAACTTCATGATAAAAAACGACAAAGCCGACGCTAAAAAAATCGTTAACAGCGCCTGCAATAATCTTTTGATTACATAAATAAAAGTCTCACTTGTCACTAGTCTCACTAGTGCATTACGAGTTGTCTCCAGGGAAATTTTCGTAGATGTCATAATTTGCCAGTAATCACTTATTGAAAACCAATGACTAATAATTAACAATCAGAATTCAGGAGTAAGAATTCAATTCCGAATTCTGTGCAAATGGTGGATGTAGCTTGCTTCTCCGCAGGAGTATAAACGGGTTTAATTCCCCCACTAACTTATTCTGACTCCTGACTCCTTCTAATTTCAATATTCAACCAAGGAAATAATCGGTACATCAGGCAGATGTTTCCGCCCTTGCAAATCCCGTAGCTCGATAATAAACCCAAACCCCACAAGTTCGCAGCCAATCTTCTGTACCAACTTAGCCGTTGCACTTGCAGTTCCACCCGTAGCAATCAAATCGTCTACAATCAAAACCCTACTACCTGGTTGTAAAGCGTCCTGATGCACTTCCAAGCTGTCTGTACCATACTCTAGTTCATAATCAATACTATGAACTGCCCCTGGTAACTTTCCTTTTTTGCGGACAGGAATAAAACCAGATCCTAATTTATAAGCTAAAGGTGCGCCGAAAATGAACCCCCGCGACTCCATTCCCACAACACAATCAACCTGAAATTCAGATTCAATACATTTTTGTGTTAAAAAGTCAATAGTATAGCGTAAACCCTCTGGATCACGCAGTAAGGTGGTAATATCCCTAAATAAAATTCCTGGCTGAGGAAAATCTGGTATGTCACGAATCAGAGACTTTAAATCCATAAAACAGTGATTAGGTAGTTGGTAATGGGTAATTGGCTTCCGCCGTGAGCGTCAGCGGCTCGAGTGAGCCTTCCCTGCGGGACGCTACGCGAATGCCGAACTCCGAACGGTAATGGGTAATTGGTTAAGAGTGTTTTCTAGCCTCTGCTTTCGAGTCCCCAGTGTCCAATCCCCGAATCCAGATACCTGAAAAATCGTACACTATAATGTCATACGCTGGGGATTGAGGCTTGGTTTCGTCACTTGTTGAGAATAACTTAAAATTTCATCCCAGCTGATGTATCTTGGCTACTAACCTTAAACAAGTAGGTGATCTAATGGTTTAAAACTTTCATGACAGTATAGGGAAATATTTGAGTAACGAAAGTAAGTATTGTATATATTGAGATGCTCATGTCACCACCAGCCTAAGTGCTGGTTTGGCTATCTATCTTAAATTTTGTTTCACTCAGTTTGTTGGCAGCGCACAAGGTATTTTAGAGAATGAATGTTTCCGCAAGTTTAACGCCGTTTGATAGTCCAATTCCTGAGGCAATGCCCATGATTTTGGATACTTTACCAGATCCAGCGATGCCTACGGCAAGCTTCGCTAACGCTGGACAGGGATGCCCTCGCAGAACTGCTTTGCAAATAGACCTCATGTTACTTGCTATTGAAGCCTTAGAGCTTGGCGGTTCTGAAGCTATCCTCGCTTTTGCCCAAGAGTTAGACCTGACAGGAATTATTAAAAATCGGGTAAACTTATGGCGAATGAGAGCTTCTAACCCCTTACGAAGAGCGCATATCCGCCGCCCTTTAAGTATCATAGAAGCGAAAGCTTTAGTAGTGATTGCTTGCTACATAGCCCGACGCTTAACAGTTGTCATCCGTCAGTTACTAATGATATATCAGCAATTGTCTGAAAAACAGATTCCACTAGAACAAAATCTACGTCTAGCTAATTACCTAGAAAGGTTTAGAGCGCATTTTAAAAGCCGGATGAATTCCAGACGTTCTGTTTTATTAACCCTCAACTCTGATGAAAAATTAGATGAACTGGCTATAGATTTATTAGGAAAATTACTATTCTGCACCGGTACAGCTGGAATGCAGCGTTTCTGGATTTCTCTTTTTGACGGTGAAGTAGAATGAATATTCAACGTAAATACAGTTTACCTAATTGCACGCTGCTCTTAGAAGGGTTAAGTGATGTCACACTATCTGGTCACTTTCAAGAACTGCGCCCAGAGCTATCTATATTGGTCAATGCAGAATGCTATTTATCTAGTTATACTCAGCCCATAGCCGGAGGGCGGGAATTTTTTGAAAGCTTGGTGAGAGCAGTAAGTGCCTATGCTCAAGAATTCTTAAGTAATGTACCCAACCCCCAAGCACATAACCATGAATCAGAGTTAGTAGAGTTGCAAAAAATTGATAGCAATCGACACAAGTTGATTGTGCATTCAGAAATTGCTGCCGAAGGTTTTGAGTCTAAATCAAATGATCTTAAACAGCCATTGATTCAAGTTGATTTGAATACTGTGCAGTTGTTTGATTTAGTTGAAGCGGTAGATCAGTTTTTTGCTGACACCCAAACGTTGCCCGAATTATCACTGGAACTACAACCTGTCACCAGACGTTATGGTGGTGCTAGTCAAGCGGTATTAAAACAAGCAGTACCAGCGACAGTAGGATTATCAACTTTAGCCGTAGCTGCGATCGCTTTTAGCTTAATTCCTCCTCCCCAAGTACGTCCACCAGAACCAAAGCCAGAGGAACAGTCTAGTACCACAACACCCACAGCTTCACCTACAACCACAGCCTCGAACACACCAACTACAACACCAACAGCCTCAGCCTCACCGACAGCAGTTATTAAAGATTTAGAAGCACTTCTAAATTCAGTTCCAGAGATTACAGATCCATCCCAGCTACGCGCATTGAATCGCCAAGTTTATAACCAAATTCACCCAGCTTGGAATAATCGTTCTGAATTGACAGAGAATTTAATCTATCGTTTGGGTGTAGCTGCTGATGGCAGTATCGTCGGTTATAAAGCTGTAAACAAAGGGTCAAATGAAGCAGTAGACAAAACCCCACTACCAAATCTACTATACAATCCTGCTAACCGTAATATTGCTAACGAACGCATCGCCCAATTCCGAGTAGTCTTTACTAAACAAGGCATCTTAGAAGTCAGTCCTTGGTTGGGATATGCTAGAAAACCAGAGGTAATCGGCGAAAAAATCAATGACACTAATACAGTCAAAGATTTAAACCAAAAGCTTTATAATACAATTCGCCAAAATTGGAGCGTTACACCTACGTTTAACAAAGATTTGAAATATCGGGTAGCGGTAAACAAAATTGGTGTAATTGCTGATTATGAACCACTCAACCAAGTAGCCTTTGACTTTTTTCGAGAAACACCCTTACCACAGATGTTCCAATCCGTATATGGATCAAATGCTGCCGCTCCTAATAACAAAGAAGCCCTAGCTCACTTCCAAGTAGTATTCAAATCTAACGGTACATTGGAAGTTAATCCTTGGCAAGGATACAGATAATAATTCGTAATTACTAATTCGTAATTCGTAATTGAAAGATTAATTAGGGCTTGCTGAATAAACATGAAAAGATTACAGGTAAAGGGTTTGAGTCGTTTTTAGGTAAAAAAGTGCAAGCTTTTAAGAGGTGTAAACTTAAAAACCTTGCATTTAATTCCTACGCAAAGGAAAAATCGTTCCCATCTAACTCTTGAAACTGTTAAGAGTTCCCTATTCCCTGTTCCCTGTCTCCACGAAAAGACTTTTTCAGCAACCCCTAATTACGAATTATCAATTACTAATTACGAATTTATTTTGTGATTCTCCCCATATAATTTCCCCATAACTGAGCGGCTTGAGCGCTGCTACCAGATGTGGGGGAATTATTGTCATTACCTAACCAAATACCAGTTACAAGTTGCCGACTAGGAATAAAACCAATAAACCACAAGTCTACGTTTTTATCAGTTGTACCAGTTTTACCGCCTTCACCCAGTCCCAGGGAAGCACTGCGGCCAGTACCCCTAGTGATGACACCACGCATTAATCTCACCATCTCATCAGCAACTCCTGGCTTCAGCACTCGCCTGTTGCCATCTGGATCTTGGTCGAAGGAATAGATAACACGACAGGTTTTTAAATCCTGACGATCTTCACAATCGCTACTGTCTAAAATCCTACTAATGGCATGAGGAGGATTCCACACACCACGATTGCTAATAGCACCAAAAGCACCAGTCATTTCTAAAACATTGACGACACTTTGACCTAGAACTAAACCAGGAACTGGATCAAGTGACGATTGTACCCCTAGACGCTTGGCCATATCCACTACTTTATTTAATCCAACTTCTCTGGCAACCCTTAAAGCAATGGGGTTTTCAGAGAGAGCCAAACCGGTAGCTATATCTAAACTACCACCACCACCAGACCGGCATGGCCTGTAGGTAAAACCTTGCCAAGGAAAAGAAGCGCAAGAATAACTTCTGGATGATGATATTCCTTGTTCAAGTGCAGCAGTGTAAGCAAAAATCTTGAAAGTGGAACCAGGTTGTCTTTTAGCTTGAGTAGCACGATTAAACTGACTTGTTCTGTAATCAACTCCCCCTACCATTGCCAAGATACTGCCACTTCTGGAGTCCAGAGTTACCATACCTCCTTGTGAAAACCGAAAGCTTGAACCTGCGTTACTAACTGAATTTCGTAGTGCTGATTCTGCCTGGGCTTGAATTGCTGGATCTAACTGGGTTTCGATGATATAGTTGCCCTCTCTTGCGGCTCCTTCCCCTAAAATTGATTCCAGTTCTTGAAAGACGTAATTGTAAAAGTAAGGGGCAATTGTCTGAGCTTGCCTTTCGCAAACTTTGGGACTAACTTGGACGGTAGATCGTCTGGCGCGATTGGCTTCTTCTGGGCTAATTTTGCCCATTTCCAGCATTCGTTTAATCACGCGGTTGCGGTAATCAGCTGCGCCTAGCTTCTTTGGTCCATCTCCACAAAAATCGAAGGCGTTGGGAGCAGGTAAGATGCCTACCAGGGTTGCTGCTTCTGAAAGAGTTAATTCTTTAGCTGACTTCTCAAAGTAATATTTAGAAGCATCCTCAAAGCCGGATGTATCCCCCCCCAAAAATACCCGATTTAAGTAAGTGAGTAAGATTTCATCTTTGCTGTAAAAGGTTTCTAGCTTCAGCGAGACAATTGCTTCCCTCACTTTACGCCCCAAAGAATCTTGTCTACCTACATAATCGCGGAATAAACTGCGGGCAGTTTGCTGGGTAACAGTACTAGCGCCTTGTTGGACATCTCCTGAGCGGCTATTGATGAGTACGGCTCGCAAAACTCCTAAAGGGTCAACCCCAAAGTGCCAATAATAACGACTATCTTCGGAAGCTACGACAGCGGCAGGTAAATAAGGGCCAAACTCTGATAACTGTTTCAGGTCTACGTGAGCAATATTCCGAGGCTCTCGGAGTGGTGTAGAGCCATCACGGGCATAAACAATTACAGGGGCTTGTGTCGCTGTCGGTAGGGGTTTGACAGTAAATTTAGTCCATTCAACACCAATTCCTAGCGCCAATAAAGCGCTGACACTGCCAACACCATAAAACCCCCAAGTCGCTGCTTTGATATACCAGGCTGGAGGATCGACGTATTGTAATCGGACTGAGGCTGCCAGTTCTGGTGGACCCAGGGTAAAAACATCACCATGACGCAGTTCGAGAGAAGTGACTCGTCGCTTGCCAAGATAAATGCCATTGGTGGAATTTTCGTCTTTGATGGTGAAAATTGGAGTTCGTTGGCTGGAATCGCGGGATAGGGACAGGTGAATTTGACTAACTACTGGGTTGCGGACAACTATATCGGAGGATTTGGAGCTACGACCGAGAATATAGCGATCGCCTAATAAGGGGTATATTTCCGCTTTATCCGCTCCCGCATCCTGCACCCAGAGTTCCGGTACTTTGGCATTAGGCTTGAGCGCCAGTTTGGAAAAATCAACCCTAGCTTGAATAGTATTTACTGCTTGAGTCAGTTGACCAAGTAAAGTTTGTGGCTTTTGAGGAGGCTGCGGGAAACTCATCGGCTATATCACATCACATCTATATAGTGAAGACAAAATCGTAGGGATCGCAATTTTAATGCTAGTCTGACACCATTTTACTCACAAGCCAAAAATAAATTGATCGTACTGAATTTTTTATGTGGCTGATTATACAAACGGCTATCTAGCTGGCAAAATTAACTGGTGATTTTTTGCACTAGTCTATATATATATATATTCTTGCTACTCCAATCAAATGCTTATTTTATCTGAAAAAGCTAGTCGCATACATTCAACTACTATATTTATTTTTGTATTGCTAAAAACTACTATGAAATTAACAAAAGTTTTAAATGTTACCTCTACTCAAGATATGTACCATTTTTCCCAAAATTTTACATCTTCATTTAGGCAGATTTTGTCCAATAAATTGTCTGATTTAATTAGCGAAGTGTTCCGTTGACCTTGAGGTTAATTTCAGAATGAAGGGAAAATCTCTGACCTTAATTGGTACAGCCATAACTTTGGCATTTACCAGTAATGTTGCTATGGCTGAATCCAGTAAATCCCTGTTCACCGAATCGAGTAACTCATCTATTAGTTCGCCAACGGAAATTAAAATGTCACCAGAAGGGATGAAAATTCTCTGTGAATATTTCCCTCTGAATTCCCGTTGTCCAGGTGGTATACCGCTTAATGCCAATGTCCCTTCTTTTGTTCCAGCAGTAGAAACTAGTCCTGGTGAAAACAACGTTAATCCTGGTACAAATATAGTACCAGAAACACAAATTTCCCCAGAGTCTGATAATTCTAGTCAATCAACTCCCGCACCAGAAAGCCCTTCTTCACTTGAATTTGGTAATTCAGGTAGCAGTAGTGAACAAAAGGGAGGTGTCTCTAACCAAGCCCCCGCAACTATTGTGCCACAAACTCCTGCATCTGATATTCGCACTCCTTAATGAACAAGTCTCGCTACGTTCATTTGTTCAACTAAGGGATTGTTAACACACTTGTATTAAAAAATAATCTCTATCACTAAATCAGCGGATTTTTGACATTCAAAAATTCAATGGGATTAGCGATAGAGATTTAAATTGTTGAGCTTGTTAGCAGTGGGATATCAAACTTTTAAAACAGTTTAATCAACTTGAGGATGTTTGATTTGAGAGTAGTTTATGTTAAGTTCATCTCCGATGAGAAGTTGGTGTTTGTGGCAACGAGGCAATTAACAAACAAACAATACCAATACTAATAAAAGAATCTGCCATATTAAATACAGCAAAGTTAATTAGGCGAAAGTCAAGAAAATCAACTACGTAGCCTAAGAAAAATCTATCAATACCATTACCCATCGCTCCACCTAAAATCAAACCATAACCCAACTGCTCCCAAAGAGTTAAGACTGGGCCTAGCGATGCGATCGCTATCAATACTAAACTTACTCCTAAGGATAGCCAGCGCAACCACTCTACTCTTCCACTTAACAGACTAAAAGCTGCACCAGTGTTTGTAACATAAGTAAAGTGAAATATCCCTGGCAGTAATGGTAGTGTTTGTCCTAAAGCAAAGTTTCTCACTACCCAATATTTTGTTAGTTGGTCTAGAAAAAAAGCGAACAAGGCAGAAATCCAAAAGAGGCGATTTTTTAAACGCATGGTAAATTAGTCATTAGTCATTAGTCATTAGTCATTGGTCATTTGACAGACCACTAGTGACTAATAAAACATTATATGTCTTAGCACATAAGCTACTATGGTGACGGCACAAACTACAACTAATTGTCCTGGTAGTGAAAACCAGGAATATTTCAGAATTGCTTGTATTAAAGGTAAATTTTCTGCACCTCTGCCAGAAAAAAGATAGCTGATCATCAAATAAGCAATACCGCAGATGTGTACTGTTAATAAGCCACAAAAGCAACTAAAAGTCAGTGTTTCTAAACGAGGTCTAGCTTTAAAGGCGAAATAACCACAAATCCAAGCGCCCGGAATAAAGCCCAGGAGATAGCCAAACTGAGAAAGCTTAACATAACCGATACCGCCTCCTTCGGAAAATACAGGCAATAAGGTTAATCCCATAACCAAATAAGCAATTTGTGAAAGCGCACCAGCATTTTTGCCTCCTAAACAACCTACCAATAGCACTGCGCCAATTTGATAGCTAACACCTAATGAAAAAGTTTTAATTCCTTGCTGACTCCAACTCCAAGGAAAGGTAGTGCCATAGGCTTCTAGGAACGTGCCACCCATTGTCAGGAGTAAGCCAATCATGGACCAAAGTAATTGATTGGAAGCAGCAAACATTTATCAGGCAACAGGGAAAAGGCTAAAGAAAAAACTAACAGCCATCAGTATAAGCTAACGGTACTAAATCTAGGTTTTAGATATCCTAACTGTTTTCTAAAACTATAAATCTACCACGTTCTGTAATCAATTTAGATATATTTAAGGTAACTTGATTAAAAAAATAAATATCGAGAAAAAATTACCAGTAATTATTATGAAAAGTTTACGGACAATTGGTATAATATATGTCACATATTAGTAAGGCAAATTTTCATTATTCGTTTGTAAAAACAAAGAATTATTGGTTTATTAACCTTTTGTTTACCTTTTGTTTACCTTGAGGCGAATCATTTAGAGGTATCTTAGAGGCGCTCATCTGCCAATTTACAAAATTTTGACAACAATGCTATTACGTCTAATTCCAGTAAAGAATAATTGTCTTAAGGCTTCAGCAACCGTATTATCACTGGCAATAGGTTTAGCTGCCTGTGGCGGAGATTCAACGCCAGACACTGCAAATACTGATACTTCTGGGACTACTCAAAATACTACTGCTTCTAGTCCAGCTAAACTGGATCTTGGTGGAAATATTACCTTAACTGGTGCAGGTGCAACTTTTCCAGCGCCATTGTATGCAAGTTGGTTTGCTGATTTAAACAAAAAGTATCCGAATTTGCAAGTTAGCTATCAGTCAGTGGGTAGCGGTGCTGGTGTTGAGCAATTCGTCCAAGGTACTGTAGACTTTGGTGCCAGTGATGTAGCAATGAGTGATGAAGAAATCGCTAAAGTCCCCCAGGATAAAGGCGTAATTTTACTACCTGTGAGTGCTGGGAGTATTGTTCTGGCATACAACTTGCCAGACGTTGCTGAGATCAAACTACCACGAACAGTTTATACTGATATATTGCTAGGTAAAATCAAGTCATGGGATGATCCAGCGATCGCTAAAGCTAACCCTGAAGCAAAGCTGCCCAAACAACCAATCACTGTTGTATATCGTGCTGATGGTAGTGGGACTACAGGTGTGTTCACAAAACACATGAGTGCTATTAGCCCAGAGTGGAAAACTAAAGTTGGCGAAGGTAAAAGCGTAAACTGGCCTGTGGGAGTTGGCGCTAAAGGAAATGAAGGTGTAACAGCACAAATTCAACAAACTCAAGGTTCTATTGGTTACATTGAGTATGGCTACGCCAAACAAAATAATATTAAGTTTGCGGCTTTAGAAAATAAAGCAGGCAAATTTATTTCTGATAATGAGGTGTCAGCTTCTAAAACCCTGGAAGCCGTAACTCTACCAGCAAATCTCCGCGCTTTTATTGCTGATCCTGAAGGTGAAGAGTCATATCCTATTGTTAGCTACACTTGGATTCTGGCTTATAAAAAGTACTCTGATGCCGCTAAAGCTAAGGCTGTTGAAGCAACAATTGAGTACGCTTTGACTGAAGGACAAAAACTTGCTCCCGAATTAGGTTATGTTCCTTTACCCCCAAATGTAGCGGCTAAGGTTGCTGCTGCTGCTGACCAAATCAGTCCTGACTATAAAATTGCTGTTGGTAATGGTACTAGTGCAAGTAAGTAGTATCTTTCTACCGTCTGTCCCCAAAACTCAAATACTAATTTAATTAACCAATCAGTTGGGAACCCTGATTAGCTGGTGTCTCAGATGCAAAAAACGACGAAGCAATAATTAGGGCTTGCTGTAGTCACTAATATCAGCACAGCTTTGATTGCTTAGTGGGTTCATACTCAGTACTTTCTTCTTAAGTCTGGTTCCCTCTCACATTTTTTCTGATTTGATTTTTTCAGTCAGTATTTATGACTACAAATTTTCAGAATATGCCATCAGCGATTAAACAGCGCTCGGAAATAGACAAATCTCTAGATCAGGGATTTATTTGGTTGACAGGGATTTTTGCTCTAGCGATCGCTGGCGCTTTATTATGGATCACTGCACAGGTGGCTATTGGGGCTTGGCCTGCCATTCAAGAGTTTGGTTTTGGCTTTTTATTTAAAACCACTTGGAACCCTGTAAATAATGAATATGGGGTGCTGCCACAAGTCTATGGCACTCTCATTAGTTCTTTTCTAGGTTTGTTATTAGCTATACCTATTGGTGTCGGTACTGCTGTTTTACTAAGTGAAAATTTTCTACCTGCTCCGGTGCGGGTGGTACTGGTATTTTTAGTAGAACTACTAGCAGCTATTCCTAGTGTTGTCTACGGAGTATGGGGCATTTTTGTTTTAGTCCCGATTTTAGCTAATTTGGGAAAATGGCTACATAATACCTTGGGCTGGATACCATTTTTTAGCACCCCACCCACAGGGCCAGGAATGCTACCGGCTGGAGTGATATTAGCAATTATGACTTTGCCAATTATCACTGCTATCTCCCGTGATGCTTTAATTTCTGTACCCTCCAGTCTACGTCAAGCAGCTATCGGACTAGGAGCAACCCGTTGGGAGACAATTTTTCAAGTTATCATCCCCGCTGCCTTTTCTGGCATTGTCAGTGCGGTGATGTTGGCACTTGGTAGAGCAATGGGAGAAACAATGGCTGTAACAATGTTGATTGGTAATTCTAACAACATTAATATTTCCTTACTCGCTCCATCTAATACAATTTCGTCTCTACTGGCCAGCCAATTTTCTGAAGCCAGTGGGTTACAAATTTCAGCTTTAATGTACGCTGCTTTAGTTCTGTTTTTCCTAACGCTGGTAGTGAATGTTTTGGCAGAGTTTATTGTTCTCCGGGTTAAGCGACTGTAGTTTTAGGTTGAATTTATGACTTCTTCTTTTCCCCAAAGCAGCCTGACTCGCTCCCCTTCCTCTCCCCGAACAATGTTCAACACGGTGATGACCGTAGTTGCATTTATTTGTGGAGTATTGGCGCTGCTACCTCTGGTGGCTGTTCTTTCTTATGTATTGTTTAAAGGTTTTAGCAGTTTAAATCTCAGTGTGTTTACAGAATTGCCACCAGCGCCTCTGAGAAAGGGAGGAGGTTTTGGTAATGCCATTTTGGGAACCCTATTCATGGTGGGAATTGGTGCATTAATCAGCATTCCTTTTGGTGTATTAGCGGCAATTTATTTAACAGAGTTTAGCTCTAGTAAAGTAGCTAGGTGGATACGTTTTGCTACTAATATTCTGAGTGGAGTTCCCTCAATTATTGCAGGGGTATTTGCCTATGGGATTGTAGTTTTGACATTAGTCAAGCTGAACTTAGGATCTTACTCAGCTTTCGGTGGTGGGTTTGCGTTGGCAATTTTGATGTTACCCACGATCGTGCGAACCACAGACGAAGCTCTACAGTTGGTTTCTCAAGATTTGCGGCAAGCATCTGTGGGGTTAGGAGCTACTAAGTTTCAAACGGTCATACAAGTAGTTTTACCAGCAGCTTTACCAGCCATTGTAACTGGTTCTACTTTAGCGATCGCTAGAGCATCTGGAGAAACAGCACCTTTACTGTTTACTGCTCTGTTTTCCTCTTTTTGGCCTAGTGGCTTATTGCAACCGACAGCTTCTCTTGCTGTTTTAGTTTATAACTTTGCTGTTTCACCTTTTCAAAATTGGCAGTCATTAGCTTGGGCTGCTTCTTTAATATTGGTTTTGATGGTTCTGATTACTAGTATCATCGCTCGCTGGGCAACAAGGCAAAAAGCTTAACAAAATACTTCAACAGGATGAGTGATCATCCTAATTATCTCATTATCTCTAAACTTTTTATGGCTACTAACACTAGTACAATCAACGGGACTGATGCGATTTTACGTACAGAAAACCTGAATATTTACTACGGTAACTTCCTTGCTGTACAGAATGTTTGGCTAGATATCCCCAAAAATAAGGCTACAGCTTTCATTGGACCTTCAGGCTGTGGTAAGAGTACATTACTTCGATGCTATAACCGTCTTAACGATTTAATTGAATCGTTTCGAGCCGAAGGTAAAATTTATTTTGGTGATAATAATTTGTATGCACCAGATATTGATCCGGTAGAAGTACGTCGTCGGATTGGTATGGTGTTTCAAAGGCCAAACCCTTTTCCTAAATCAATTTTTGACAACATTACTTTTGGAGCTAAAATCAACGGCTACAAAGGTGATATGAATGAATTGGTAGAACGCAGTTTGCGACAAGCTGCTTTGTGGGATGAAGTCAAAGATAAACTTAAACAAAGTGGTTTGTCTCTATCCGGTGGACAACAACAACGTTTATGTATTGCCAGAGCGATCGCAGTTCAACCAGAAGTTATACTCATGGATGAACCATGTTCTGCTCTTGACCCCATCTCTACTTTGCGGGTTGAAGAACTAATTCACGAACTCAAAGAACATTACACCATCGTTATCGTTACCCACAATATGCAACAAGCAGCACGGGTTTCTGATAAAACAGCCTTCTTTAACGTTAAAACCTCTGATAAAGGTAGTCGCACAGGCTATTTAGTCGAATACGAAGAGACAGAATTAATTTTCAACAATCCACAGCAAGAAGATACAAAAGCTTACATCAGCGGTAGATTTGGTTAATTATTATAGTTCTGTCACAGTTTTGATCTGTATGTGACAGATATCTCTTAAAAATAATCCATATCTACCTATCACTGGAAATTTTGTACAGTGATATTTTTTTAACTAAATTTCCCACCCATGATTTATACGAAATTGATATGAAGTTTTATAGAATAATGATTTGGCATTGTTGCGATTTGAAAGTAGTAGGGGTGGGGTTTCCCCGCCCTTGGAATAACTTGGAATAACTTGGAATAACCGACCCTTTACCTGCGCCATAATATCCCAAAACCCTAAAATCAACGCTCCACATCCAGCATGAAATATAACCCCAAAATCCACCATCGCCAATCAACACGCCTACGGGGTTATGATTATTCACAACCAGGAGCATATTTCATCACCATTTGTACCCAACACCGTGAATGTAATTTAGGCGAAATCATCAACGATGAAATGAAGTTCACAGTCAGGGGTTTTATTGTCCATAAATTTTGGTTAAAAATCCCCCATCATTTTCCTAATGTTGAATTAGATCAATTTGTTGTTATGCCTAATCACGTTCATGGAATTATTGTGATTAATGATGAATTGTTGGATGTAAACGATTATATAAAAGAGGGCGGGGAGACCCCGCCCCTACGGAAGAAAACGACATTGGGACAAATAATTGCGTATTACAAATATCAAACAACAAAAATAATTAATAAAATTGATGATACTCTTGGACTGCGTATATGGCAACGCAATTATTACGATCGCATTATCGATCATCAAAAAATTTTAGACATCGCTCGTCAATACATCGTTAAAAACCCTTTGCGTTGGGATAAAGATCCAAACAACCCCTGTAGGGGCGGGGTCTCCCCATCCTTGGAATAACCGCCTTTTTGTCCTTAATTATTCTCAAAGCGGGTGGCGGGAATCGAACCCGCATTATTAGCTTGGAAGGCTAAAGTTTTACCACTAAACTACACCCGCATATTTCCAGCTAAATAACTTTAACATAGCTTTTCTAAAATTACAAGCTATTTATGGGGAATTTATTGGCTCAATTCTAATCCGCACATACAAATTACTCAAATCTGGTTTTGATCCATCTAGATTATAGGCAGCAAGAAAGCTCTCTTGCCTAAAAATATCATTAAGCGCTTGCTCATAGATGCTTTTTTCACTGCTGAGTATCGCCGGTTCGATGTTGATGACGATCGCTTGCTCAAAGTTACCATTTTTATCAATTACTAAACTAGCCAATATATTTGCTGGCTTAAGTCCAGAATCGCCAGGTGAAAAACTTACTTCCAATTCCTTGGTGCGACTACCTTGGTATTCTGCCAAAACATCAGGTAAAGCATCAACTCTTAATTGCTGTTGTTCTCTTAATTCGTTGACTTCATCTTTTAGTATAGGAGCAACGTTAGCGATTGCACCTCCTCCTCTTGGGGTTGGTGAATCCTCTGGATTAGGAGTTGGTGAATCCTCTGGATTAGGAGTTGGTGAATCTTCTGGATTAGGGGTTGGTGAATCCTCTGGATTAGGAGTTGGTGAATCCTCTGGATTAGGAGTTGGTGAATCTTCTGGATTAGGAGTTGGTGAATCTTCTGGAGTGGGAGTTGGTGAATCTGAGGGAAAATCGTTTGGTAATAGAGTTCCCTGACCGAGTTTGACTTCTTGACGGCGATTCCAGGGAAGGTCATTTAATGGAATTGTCTCGGTAGGTGTAGCTGTAGGTATGGCTTGTGTTGTAGGACTCGGTGATGGAATTGCCTCAGTAGGTGTAGCTGTAGGGGTGACTTGTGTTGTAGGACTCGGTGATGGAATTGTTTCAGTGGGTGTAGCTGTAGGAGTGACTTGCGCTGTGGGACTCGGTGTAGGCGGAACTGATTGATTATTAACTTCAGTATTTTTGCTCTCACCTTGCTGTGAGAGATTAAAATCAGGATTTATAACGCCATCATCTGGATTATTAGGGGTAGTTGGCGCGATTTTTGGTAAAGATGCTGTGACAGACTTTTGAGGTAACGAAGAAAATTTTGATGTAACTGTTTTAGGTGTTGAATCGGGTTTGGCAGTTGATTGTACTTGAGGCGAAATATCTATCAAATCAACCGGAATTTCAGCTTGGCTAGATTGGGGAATCCAAGGTTTAAATTCATTAGATGAGCGTAACAACCAAAAAATTAACAGGTGTAGCGAAACTGAACTTATAAATAAAATAATCCACAAAAAAGGTGGATCAGTATGTCTCCTCCAGCTTGTCGTAGAAAGTGGAGATTTATCTGTAACTGATGGTGTCATAGTGAACTTAAAACAGGATTTGACGTTTCCACTCTAAAAAGACGGCGATTCCCAAGAGCAATTCACTATTCAGGGCTGTGTCAAACAGCCGCTAGACACGTTGCTTTCAGCATTGCGCCTACTTTTTTCATATAATCCAGTATGAAAATCTATGGTTCTGGTGTAACTACAAATGTGAGAACTGTTTCATCTATACCTTTAAGTTCCAATGGACTACCTTTAGTGATTTCTTCTTCCTGTAAATAATCTGCGACGGCGGCAGAAACAAGGATGTTCCCAGGTACAGCGGCAGCTTGCAATCTAGCAGCAATATTCACGCTTGGTCCGATCGCTGTATAGTCTGCCCGTTCGGCACTTCCAAACATTCCCACAACTGCTGTGCCTTGGTGGATGCCACAGCGAAATTGTACTCCATTCCTGCCGTCAGTCTCGAATATACCTTGTTCTAGCCAACGATTATTTAACTGAATTAGGGCTTTTTGCATTCCTCTGGCTGTATTGATCGCCCGACGTACCTGTTCATTAGGTGTTAGTTCTTCTGGCGCTCCATACAAGGCTAAAATAGCATCTCCCATAAATTTATCTACAGTACCGCCATTGTTAAAAACAACTTTGGTCATGATTTCTAAATATTCATTCAGCACCTCTGCTACTTTTCGGGATCTGAGGGTGTTGGATAGTTGGGTGAAACCAACAATGTCACTAAACAATACTGTAACCAAGCGGGGTTCTGGTCGCAAGTCTAGGGATAAAGTTCCAGCGGCAGCTTTTTTTACGAGTGCAGATGGCAAAAAGCGTTTGAGAACAGATTCTGTGAGGTAGGTGTTTAATTCCAACACCCGTTTTTCATTTTCCTTCAGGGCTAAAAGATTCCTGACTGATGCTAGAAGTTCGCGGTCATTGAATGGTTTAGCTAAATAGGCATCAGCACCATATTCTGTGCTTTCAATGCGAGTTTCTTCATTAACTTTTGCTGTCAGCAAAACTATTGGCGTACCTCGCATCTGGTCTTGACTGCGGATCATCTGAATCATTTCTAGTCCAGTCACCAAGGGCATCATTAAGTCAGTGATGATCAAGTTAGGATGATTCTCTTGTGCCGAACTAAAACCTTCGTAGCCGTTGCGAGCGGTCAGTACTTGATAGCCGCTGTGACGAAGGATATCGGCCACATAGAACCGCATATCTCGGTTGTCATCTACAACTAAGATTGATTGCTCATTATTTTGAACTTGTTTGTTAGAGTCTAGAGTTTCTAACCTGGGGGATAAATTTTTGGTAATCAGTTCTGGGTTATCTCTGACTGACTCTACCTGTTCTAAGTCTGCCAATTCTACACTGGCACGATTATTATTCAGTTCCGATGGTGCTTCTAGTACTTGTTCTGGAGGTAAGTGATCTGAACCAGTCAACAGCCTTAAGCTAAATTGAGTACCTTGTCCGTAAACTGATTGTACTGTGACTTGCCCACCGTGTAGTTCTACTAGTTCTTTAACTAGGGATAAACCTAATCCACTTCCTTCATAGGTGCGGTTTTCGGAGCCTTCTGCTTGACGGAATCGCTCGAATAGGTGGGGAATTTGTTCGGAAAGAATACCAATTCCTGTGTCTTGGATTTGCAGTATGCAGCTATCGCCCTCATTGTATAATCTGACGGTGATGATACCTCCGTCAGGTGTAAATTTCATGGCATTTGACAGCAGGTTGTAAACTACTTTGTCAAATTTTTCCATATCCAAGTAGACTGTCGGACATTCTAGTAAATCGGTCAGGACTTGCAGTCCTTTTTTCTCACAGTAGAGTCGAAATGATTCCACAATTTGGGTGATAAATTCGACCATATTGCAAGGGCGGAAAGTAGGCTGCATTCTGCCAGCATCTAGACGTTGTAAATCTAGTAGTTGATTTACCAAGCGTAGGAGACGGCGAGAATTGCGGAGTGCGATCGCACTTTGGGCATGGGATAACCCTTCACCATTTTCTACCACCGATTCTAGGGGACCTTGAATCAAGGTGATAGGAGTCCGAAATTCATGGGAGATATTTTGGAAAAATTCGGTTTTTTGCCTATCTAGTTCTATTAAGCGTTCAGCTTGTTCACGAGTTTTTTGGTACAACCGTGATTGTTGTACTGCGATCGCTGCTTGGGCTGCTACTGATTTAGATAGTTCAATTTCTGATGTCAACCATTTCCGAACTTTATTTCCTTCCCTCAGAGTAATACTACCAATGCATTTACCCTCAATCAATAGAGGCACAACCATTAGCGATCGCGGTCGCATTTTTAAAGGTAAATCAAAAGCCTGGACATCTGATGAAGAATGGGTGATATCCGTAATTACCACTGGTTCTTGTGTGTGTAATATCTCTTGCAGAATCGGATTCTTGCGAATAGGAGCTTGGGAAATCGGTAATTGTGGAGTTAAAGAGCGATGCTTACTATTGAGATGATTCTCATGATGATTTTCTAAATTTTGAGAACTGTCATACAAACCCACACATTGGACAAATTCATCTTCCTCTGTCCATAAAGACAGAACACAACCATCCACTTGTAAAGCTTGTCCCAATCGTTGGGTTATTGCTGAAAATATATCTTGCGGGTCTAAGCTAGAACGAATCTCCCTAGTAATTGTATTAATCAAAGCTTCTCTCTTTGCTAAAGCTTCCACTTCTTCATAAGCATAAGCCTGAGATAAAGCCAAGGCCGCTTGATCAGCCACAATTGACACCAGTTGCACCTCTTCATCTCCCCAACTCCGGGCTTGGTAACACTGGTGTAGAGCTAATACTGCTCTAAGTTCTTGTTGACAAATCAGCGGCACAACTAAGCTAGAACAAATATTGGCAGCACTAAAAGCCGCAGCGCGTTCTGCATTCCCTTGGATGCGTTCATCATTGGCCACATCGTAAATTACCTGTACCTCATTGGTTTCCCATACTGTCTGAACTAATAGAGATAAGGGAATAATAGAGTCTAAATTCTCATCTGGTAACTTCCCATCGGGTTGGTTTGGAGGTAAAGACGAATCACTCTCTCCATGATCTTGATCTAGCGATTGAGCAGGTTTTTGGTAAGTAAATCCTTCATCTGCCAACTGCTCATCTTGGAAGGGACGTAAAAGGCAAACATCCACCTCTAACATATGCCCCACCGTATCAACAATGGTTTGCAAAATTTGCCGATAGTCTAGAGCGCTACGAATTGTATTAGTGACAGTATTAAGCAGCGATTCTCTACGAAGTGTACGAGTGAGTTCACGGGTTCTGGCTTTGAGGACATTATGTGTGTCCAAAGCTTGGCGTACAACTGCTTTAAGTTCTTCAGCTTCCCAAGGTTTAGTAACATATTTAAATACTTTGCCAGAGTTAATAGCTTCCACCAAATCTTCGACATCAGTGTAGCCAGTTAAAATAATTCGGATAATATCTGGGTATTGAGTTGCTGTCAGACTTAAAAATTCTGTACCGCTCATCATTGGCATCCTTTGATCTGAGATGATCACGGATACGTCTCCTTCTTGTGCCAGCAGTTCTAGCGCTGCAGGCCCAGAGTTAGCCCTCAGTACCTGATACTCGCGATAGAAACTGCGGTAAAGCAAGTCAAGGTTGTCTGGTTCATCATCGACAACTAAAATTTTCGGCTTACTGTTTGCTTGTGATGTCATGCACCGCTTTCCTGCTGCAACGGCAGTCGGATAAAGAATAGTCTGATCAGGTCAATATATTTCTGAGTCAGGTAAGGTTCGAGCATTTCGACCAAAAAACTGTTAGGCCACATGACTACTAAGTATAAGAGTGTTTATTCACAATAATTGTAAATAGCTGGTATTGACTGGTTAAAAAGGTAAAATGCAGTTGATTCCAGCGTCATTTTTGATTCATCATGTTGATTTTCACTGAGAAAATCTTTCCTCATCTCCTTTTATAACCTGCTTGGACTACATAAGGCGCTTCCATCTGGATAAAAAATCACCATAAAGCGGTATATTAAGTTTTCCCATTCCAGCAGTTGCACTAACACTTGGCGGTCAATTTTATTTATCATAGTCATGATATAGCCATGAATATTACAATAGTCATATTTAAAGTTAAAGTATACTATTAAACAAGTACTTGTTTCCAAGTTAGCACTCAGACAGGTGCTAGAGTTAGGTAAATTGAGAACCGGAGATGCTGAAAACCTGATTTTACTCTAAGAGTAGTTTCTCAACCATGAGAGTCGGTATTCACACTAGCCAAATCACTGTCAACTAGTTGTTTACTAAAGATACCACTCATCTCTGATAAAAATGCAGGGCGAAAACCCTGTGGCTTTAGTCCAGAGATATAAGCTTCCCAGAGGGTAAGCCTCCTTGGAGACATTGGTTCCGCCAGTGAGACTTTGTTTTTCTACCACCAATAGCTTGAAGAAGGCTGGTGGCAGGTGGTGCGATTACAGGGGCATTCAGATCCCTCAGTCATTGTAGACCGTTAAACCATCATATATTTAACGAGATCCCTGAACATGATTGAGCAAGGTAAAAGAGCATAATCTAAGATAATTATCGTTTAATCAAATTAATCCTAAACTCGCTTTGAAATCCTGGTTTTTTCACCAACACTACCAAAAGTCAGTTACAGATGCTCGCATTCCCAATTCCTGGCAACTCCAAATTCGTGCGGCTACATCTGCTGATTTGCCTGGTATTGCCCAAATAATTTCTGAAAGTTTTCACTCCCAAAAAGGTTTGTGGGGGTGGGCTTTTCCATTATTTCGTTTGGGAATTTATGAAGATTTAAGATATCGTCTAGCGTCAAGGACACCTCATCACGTTTGTTTGGTGGCTGTTGACAGTAGTATAAGTGGAACTGATCAAATACTGGGAACTGTAGAACTGGGTATACGCTTCAGCGATTCCTGGGCAAATGTTCACAAGTCTTTTCCCTACTTATCTAATTTAGCTGTTGATCCCAAATACCGTAGATATGGCTTGGCTTCTAGTTTACTTATTAGCTGTGAACAAGTCTGCCAAGATTGGGGGTTTCAAGATTTATATCTCCATGTTTTGGAAAATAACTATCAAGCTAGGCAACTTTATTTTAAGCTGGGATATCGGGTACATAAGGTTGAATCTCATTGGAATACCTTTTTCCTCAACTCCTCGCGGCAGATTTTTTTGCATAAACACCTGATTAGTAAAGCTTCTCAACGAGACGCTACATAAATGTAGCTAGGGAAAAGAAGGGAGCTTGTCACTTTACGCTAATTCGCATTTAAACTATATATACCTGCTCATAAATTTACATGAGCATATTGTCAAGATTTATGGCAGAAAATTTATGGAAAGGAAAGAAAAGCTCACAAAACAGTGGTTGCACAGATTAACATTTCTGGAAATCTTTATGCTAACTTTGTATTGTCAATTTAATCTTTATAAAAACTTTAAAAAAGTCTCCTGCTGTTGGAGACAAATTCAGTTAGATTCCATAGTATATGGGTATATAATTGTAAACAATACCGATTTAGTCATTAATAATTCACTTAGATATCACTGAAAAATTTTTGAACATAGAAACAAAATCAGAAACTTAGTTTAATTAAACAGCTAGTTCGTGGAAGTCTAGAAGTGCATAATCCTACTACCTTGATCAAAAGTTTGAGAGAAAATGGATAGCGAACAACGCCGACGCTATCAGACTATGTTGCTATCAACATATTGCCCTGAAACTAGTTTCCTGGACAAATTTGTCATGCGAGATGGAACTGAGAGATGGCGATGTTCGCAGCAGGCATCGCATGGATCTAATATTCTTGCGTCTCTGCATAGTGGAAAAGTATTCATTGTTAATAGTCGTAAGCGGAATGGGTTAATAATATTTAAACGCTATCATGCAGAGTTTGCTGGGCCAGGCGCAGTGGTAGGCGGTAATTATGATAGTGATTGTCAATTTGTACTACCTATAGGCAATCTATCGTTATTAGATGCTGAATCTCATGAAGATCGTGAAAAAGCTTACTTGATTAGGCGACAATGGATTCGTTTAATCAAACAAATTACAGAAAACTCTGTTTCTAGTCAGAGAGTACAAAAAATTCTCGATCAATTTGAACAGTATTTCCCTGCTGATGTAGTTGCTGATCTGCCAGATGTGGCTTTTGCTATGTTAGTGGGTGTGCTGCCGCAAACGGTAGCAATAGTGAGACGTTTGGGCAGTGATTTAGATGACTATATTAATAATCACGAATAGTTAATAAGATTCCAGATTTGCCAAGGCAGTTTGTAGTCGATTGAGGGTACGGACGTTTTCGGCGGGTGTTCCTACGGTAATTCGCAATCCACCAGGAAGTAGGCGCACAAGAGTTCCTTGGTTTCTGAGTGTTTGGTGGAGATTTTTTAAAGTAGTGTCTGCTGGGTGAGAAGAATTTGGTTGGAGACGCAGGTAAATAAAGTTGGTATCACTGGCTGTAATTGCTAATGCTGGGTGTGAAGATAAAGCTGTGATGAGTTTGCTGCGTTCACTCAAGGTTTGGGGAATTGATGAGAGTAAAAGTTGGCGATTTTGTAAAGCTACTAAGGCCGAAGCAATGGAAAAACTGGGGAGATTGTAGGGTAGACGAACTTTTTCTAAAATAGCGATCGCATCTGGATGACCTACACAATAGCCTACCCGCATCGCTGCTAACCGAAAAGCTTTGGAAAAAGTCCTTAGCACTACCCAATTAGGACGCTGTGCTAATTCCCCAACTAAGGTAGTTTGGCTAAATTCAAAATAAGCTTCATCAATCACTACCAAAATCTGCTCTGGTAGACTAGCTAACCAGTTTAATTCTGCCGCAGTTAAGCAATTGGCGGTTGGGGAATTGGGATGAACAACAAAAACTGCCCGAATAGGAGGATTTTGAGTGGCTTCCAGGGCAGATTGTGCCGCTTTTAAGTCCATTGCAAAATTGTTTTCATCTCTACCCACTGTCACCACAGGAATGCCCAAGGTTTGCGCCAAAATCGCGTACATGGAAAAAGTGGGGTTGGCAACTAAAATAGTACCTTCACCGCCTAAACAGGTGGCAATCAATAAAGAACGGATGAGTTCATCTGAACCATTACCGACGGAAATATTTGCAGCAGTCACAAGAGAGGATGAAAGATTAGCTGACTCATTGACATATTGTGCGATCGCATCTTTGAGTGTCTCATGTCCACCATCAGGATAACGATTGCTTTCAATGACTTGTTGAAAAGTCCACGCTAATTTTTCTTTGATTTCCACTGGCAAATCATAGGGACTTTCATTAGTATCCAGCCGATCAAATTGCGTGGCAACGGGTTCGGCTGTAGTACTGCTGGGGTGGGGTTTATAAGCGGTAAATTGGGCTAAATCTGAGCGAATAAATGGAAGCATAATTCGTAATTCGTAATTGAAGGCAGGAGTCAGGGGGCAGAAGAAAACTCAATACTGTCCCTCATCTTCACCCAATCCCTAAGTGACAGAATGAGCAAATGGCTTGCCAAATTTCGGCTGTAACATTGCCCAAAGCGTGATCGCTATCAAGTTCTATTAATTCTACCCAAGGACGGGAACTTGCAAATTCACGACTAGCAGTAATCGGAATCACATCATCTTGTTTACCGTGCAGGATTAAGGTGGGAATGGGACGTTGGATATTTTTTTCTTGGTATTGGGCAGCATCGGTGAGGAAATTATAACTTAGGGGTAGCGATCGCTCTTCCCCATAGTGATGTACTAAGAGATATTGGTCTTTTTGCCAACGTTGCAGCGCTTCATCTCCTAACTTGGGCAACCAATGAGATAAAAAACCAAAAGCTGGTGCTAATAAAACCAAGCGTTGTACCTGTGAGAATTTTTCCCCTAAATAAGCAGCTGTCAAACCACCTAAACTAGAACCAATCAGAGTTACAGGTACGGAATCATCCACTGGGAATTCAGCAGCGACTTGATTTAGCTGACGGGTAATTGTCAGATGGGAAAAATCGCCGGCATTTAAATCGGGTATTTTCAGTTTGATGTGAATTTGGGAAAAGCGATCGCTTATATCCTGGGCTTTTGTTGATTTAGGACTAGAAGCAAAGCCGTGAAGATAGATAAATGAATTCAAATTGATTTCCCCGACCTAATATTACGTTACTAATTATTGCCATTACCCTGACCATTACCCTGACCATTACCCTGACCATTACCCTGACCATTACCCTGACCATTACCCTGACCATTACCCTGACCATTACCCTGACCATTACCATTGCCATTACCCTGACCATTGCCATTACCCTGACCATTACCCTGACCATTACCATTGCCATTACCCTGACCATTGCCATTACCCTGACCATTACCCTGACCATTACCATTGCCATTACCCTGACCATTGCCATTACCCTGACCATTGCCCTGACCATTGCCATTACCTTCACCATTGCCATTATCCTGACCATTGCCATTACCCTGACCATTGCCATTGCCCTGACCATTGCCATTACCTTCACCATTGCCATTACCCTGACCATTGCCTTGACCATTACCCTGACCATTGCCCTGATTATTCTCCTTGAGAACCTCTCCTGTTTGGATAAAAGTATCTTTGAAACCACCAGGATTGTTTCTAATAGAGTCTCTTTCTACATTGCCTCTCGAAGGACGGTTACTTCGTTGATCACGCCCAACACCATTATTGTTATTTAACGGTTCATCACGCCCGACACCATTATTACCAGATGAATTACCGGCATTAAAATTTTTATGTAAAAAAGATGGATTATCAATTAATCCCTGTCCTGTGATTGGTTTTTGCGCTGCTAAAGCTGCGGTAGTTTCAGCTTGAACACTTGCCAGTTCTGAATCTGGTATAGACGTAGAATTTTGCCTATTTAAATCGAATCCACGTACTAAATCACTATTGTCATAAAAATTTTTCAAGTCAAAATCGTATAATCCTTGAAATTCACCTTTGACTACAACCATTAATTGTCCTGCTTCCAGAACAACATTTTGCGAAGCTTCCTTGTTAGCAACTTCAATACCGCTATTTGTTAACGCACCAATAATCGTCGTATCTGATTCCTTGTTATAGCGAACAAACAATGCTGAACCGCGAATTGCTGCTGCTGCATTCGGTGTCTTAATACGTGTTTGTCCTCTTCCAGGTGGAATGAGTAGTAAAACAGTGCCGTTAGTTAGTGTAAAATCTCGTGTTTGCGGCAAAAATCTAAATACCGCTTGTTCCCCAACCCTAGCTACAGAACCATCATTAAAGCGTAAATCAGCTAGGGAAGCTCGACCTGTAGATAAACCATCGCCAGGATTTATGGTGTCTAATTTCCGTGCAGGACGGGTCAGAGAATTATTTTTAGGGATCAGCTGCACCAAATTACGGAGTTGCTGAATTTCTCCTTGGGTCAGAGGTGTGATGGCATTGACTCGATGTGCAAAAGGTAAGACTGTCAATACCCATAAACCCAAAACCAACTGAGGTAAAAATTTATTAAACATAATATTGATAATTTTTCTTTAACTGGTAATAACTTGGTTAATTTTTATATATTATGTCTAATAATCTGATACCATTTATAGTATGAATACTTAAATAAACAATTTAATTAAATTTATTTAACAAATTCCGGTTATTTAAGTCTCTCTGCAACCAACAAGCGGCAATTTTTATCGCTATGTTTAAATTTTTGGTACAAAACTTAATTACGTATTACAGCGGATTTCATTTAAATGAGATACAAACTTGAATAATGAAACTCTTGTGGTGCGGGCATACTTCGACTAGCTCAGTACAAGTCTTGCCCGCTGGGTATGTACCTCCCAACAGCGAAATTCGCTGTATATTATTTTAGTTTTTTGTTAAATTTATGTTACTTACAAAAAAATATACTCTGGCTATATATCAATTAATATAAAATGATACTTAAGAGGGTGTTTGAAAGGTTGGAAAAGGTATAATTTGTCATTCTGTATTCCTTACGGGAGCGTTAGCCATGTGGAACAAAGTGGAACGTATCCCTAACGGGAGCCGTAGGCTCTAGAATCTAGGGTTTGAGCGATTACTCGAAGATGCTGAAGCCTCCGACACGCTCCGCGTTCACAAAGTGTCCCGAAGGGATACACTACGTAGCGCAACGTACCCTACGAGAAGCAAGCTACAGCATGACTTTTCAAACATCCTCTAAGATTTGCTAACTGCGATTAACACTATACAAGATGCAAACCAAGATAGGAAAAAATTTGTTATTGGCAATTTTGTTAGTTTTTAGTGGTGGACAATGCTGTTGCATGGGTATAAACAGAAGTTGTTCTGCCCAAGCAGAGACAAAACTAAATCAAAAAGCTTTAGTATCAAATATAACTAATTTACTCTTGTTAGAGACAAGTCAGGAAACAAGTGAGTTACTGATTATATACTTAGAGACACCGCCACATCTAGAATCGCTAACGCCTGAAATCAAGCAAGCGCTAAGGGAAGAATCGGGGAAGAATCAACAGTCACTTAGCTCAGTCCCACCAAACAATCAAACTGATAATGTGCCTCAATTATCTCCTGAATTAGCAGCGCAACTGTTAGATCCACCTCTAATAGATGATATGGGGAAGACACAGACACTTTCCCAGTCTCTAGAAGAGCAACAACCGTCTTCTGGGGAAGCAAATGAAGAACAGGAGTTAATATTAAGAGTGCGGCCAAGACCCTTGCAAGAAATACCACCACAGCAAGATAAACCCGCAGATCAATTTCAACCCATAGGATATTTAAGGGGTAATGTCGGCTATTTTCAGACAAGTAATATTTTCTCTACCAGTGAAGATCAAATAAAGGATGGTTTAATTTTTTCTGGACTGACACTGGCTTCAGCGTATTTTCCCATCGGATCTAATACTTATTTAAATGGCTCAATTAATGGCAGTTTGATTCGTTATCTAGACCAATCACAATTCAATTATAATCAGGTACGATTCAATCTGGGTCTTTATCAAGAAATAACGCGGGAAATGTATGCGGAATTTAGTTTGAGTAATCAACAATTATTTTATTCTAAAAATAGTGATTTCTTTGCAGCCGGAGATAGGTTTTTAAATGAAAATTCTGTGCAGCTATCTTTGGGAAGACGGGAGACACTCACAGATAAGTTGACATTAGATAGCCTTTATGAATTGAGTGTAAACTTTTCTGACCCAGACAGACGAAGTCGTTTAGTAAATTCTTTATGGCTTTCTTTAAGCTATTACTTGGAAAAACCCTTACAAGTTGGTCTGAACTACCAGTTTAGCTTGTCAGATTTTACCCAACGCGACAGAGAAGACCAATTTCATCGTTTATTTGGACATTTAAATTATCGTGTATCTGACACGAATAGTTTGAATTTGCAAGGTGGTGTTAATTTTGGTGGTTCCACAACTCCCAATATTGATTTTTCCAGTTGGTTCTTTAGTGTTAATTACGGTTTTGAATTAGGACGATTCTAAATAATTTGTAATTTGTAAGCTTAACATTTATCACCAATAACTAATGACTAATCCAATCACTCCAACTACCAGCGTAGAGTTTACCTTTGGAAATTCCTGCAATTTCTAAAGAAAGTAAATTTACACAAGCTGTTACACCAGAACCGCAATAGACTACAATTTCTTTAGCTGCCTCTAGTTGTTTCCACCGTTGATGTTGTTCTGATTGGGGGAGTAGAAAACCATTCGCGTCGGTTACTTCTTGCCAGGGATAGTTTACAGCACCAGGAATATGACCGGCAATTTTATCAATGGGTTCTCGTTCTCCGCGATAGCGATCGCTCTCTCTTGCATCTACCAAAACTACATCTGGACGATCTTTACGATTTTTAACGTAAGTATAATCTACGACTTTGTACGCTTGTAATTGCGGAATAAATTCCCCCATTCTATCTGATGGAACAGCTTCTGAGACAGGATAGCCAGCCTTTTGCCAACCAGCGAAACCCCCATCTAAAACGGCTACTTGCTCATGTCCCAAATACCGTAATAACCACCACAAACGAGACGCAAACGCCAAGCGAGAATCATCGTAAGCGACTACCAAAGTTTTTTGGTAATTAACCCCGATTTTCGCTAATTTATCAGCTAAATCACTGATATTAGGTAAAGGATGTCTTCCTCCATGTTCTCCCACAGGACTAGATAAATCTTGATTTAAATCTAAATAGTAAGATCCTGCTATATGACTTTCTTGATATTGCTTTTGTCCCAATTGCGAATCAGCCAGAGAAAAGCGACAATCGACAATTACAACTTGGGAATCGTTAAGATGTTCAAATAACCATTTAGGAGAGACAACAACTGTAGTAGTCATTAGTTATTAATTATTTAGTTTAGTATTATGAACAAAATATCAGATCCAGATAATTTTACACCCCAACAAACACAAGATGGTTCTTTTACCTTCTTTTCGGAAGAATTTGAAGAGGCTTTTCACAGCCATTTTGGAGCTAGACAAGAGACTTATTTGAAGTTTGTACTTCCTAGTCAAGTCCAGAAAGCAGCCGGAAATGGAATAGTCAGGATCTTAGATGTTTGTTATGGTCTAGGATACAACACAGCCGCCGCTTTACAGGTAATTTGGGAGGCAAATCCCATTTGTTATGTTGAAGTCATTGGTTTAGAAATAAATCCAGCAGTCCCCAAAGCAGCCATTAACCAGCGTATATTCTATGATTGGGACTATGAGTTTAGACAAATCCTGAGTGAACTAGCTTTTAAGCATCAATCTTATACAGAACGCTTGAAAGCAAAGTTACTCATAGGTGATGCTAGAGAATCAATTCAGATATTACATCAGTCAGGTTTCCAAGCTGATGCCATTTTTCTTGACCCCTTTTCACCACCGCAATGTCCGCAGTTATGGACTGTGGAATTTATACAAAAACTCGCCTTGTGTTTACATCAAAATGGCTTAATAGCGACTTATTCCTGTGCTGCGGCTGTACGCACTGCACTTTTAGCAGCTGGCTTAGTTATAGGTTCTACAACACCCATAGGAAGGCATACACCTGGTACTATAGCAGCATATCCCAAAGATGAGTCGGTGGATAGTTGGGGAGATGAGGACGAAGAAATTATTCCAATTCCTCCTCTTTCGGAAGAGGAAAAAGAACATTTACAAACTCGTGCGGCTATTCCTTATCGTGATCCTCAATTGAGAGATGCTGCTGAAGTTATAATTAGGCGACGACAACAAGAGCAAAAAGCTTCTGTTTTAGAATCTACCTCTCAGTGGAAAAAAAGGTGGAATTAAAATATTTTGTCATTCGTATGACATACAAACACCCCTCCCCGCAAGCGAGGTAGAGGCTATGATAACTATGATGTACCGGATCTGATGTGATTAGGGAACGCTATATAATTTGTTAAAATTTCAGTCTGTATTGATTAACTGATATGATTTGAGTCTGATTCGGAAAATACTAAAAAGATTGTTCATTGTAATTTACTGATATTTAATTATGGTTGTTGTAGCAATTCTCGCAGCAGGAAAAGGAACAAGAATGAAATCGAATCTGCCTAAAGTTTTACATTCTTTGGGTGGAAAATCTTTAGTTGAGCGCGTTATTGAAAGCGTCGAACCTCTTTCACCTTCACACAGGTTAGTGATTGTTGGATATCAGTCTCAAGAAGTGAAAACTGCTTTGGTGTCAATTCCTGCATTGGAGTTTGTGGAACAGACTGTACAATTAGGTACAGGTCATGCTATTCAGCAATTAATTCCCCATTTAGAAGGTTATACTGGCGATTTGTTGATTTTGAATGGTGATGTACCTTTGTTGCGTACAGAAACTTTGAAAAATCTTTTACAAACCCACAAAGAAAACCAAAATTCCTGTACTATTCTGACTGCACAGTTATCAAATCCTCAAGGCTACGGCAGGGTTTTTTGTGATAGTGATGGTGTTGTGCAACAAATGGTTGAAGATAAAGATTGCACTTCTAGCCAAAAAGAAAATAATCGCGTTAATGCCGGAATTTATTGTTTCCGTTGGCCAGATTTAGCAAGGTTTCTGCCTCAATTAGAAGCTAATAATGCCCAGAAAGAATATTATCTCACAGATGCTGTTACCCAAGTGGGTAAAGTGATGGCTGTAGATGTGAAAGATTATCAAGAAATTTTAGGAATTAATGATAGATTGCAGTTAGCTACGGCTAACGATATTCTGCAAAGACGTATTAAGGAAAAATGGTTATTAGCAGGTGTGACGCTGATTGATCCGGCAAGTATTACTATTGATGAAACGGTTGAATTACAGCCAGATGTAATTATTGAACCTCAAACCCACTTGCGTGGTAAGACTGTGATTCAGTCCGGTAGTCGCATTGGACCTGGGAGTTTAATTGAAAATAGCGATTTGGGTGGAAATGTGACTGTTCAGTATTCTGTAATCACGGATAGCTTTGTCCAGGAGGGAACTAAGATTGGTCCCTATGCTCATTTGCGTGGTCATGCAGAAGTGGGTGCTAATTGTCGAATTGGTAATTTTGTGGAGTTGAAAAACACGCAATTGGGCGATCGCACTAATGTAGCTCATTTATCCTATTTAGGCGATACTACAGCCGGAACTCAAGTCAATATCGGTGCGGGGACAATTACTGCAAACTACGACGGTGTGAAGAAACATCGGACAAGAATAGGCGATCGCACCAAAACAGGTTCTAATAGTGTTTTAGTTGCACCTATTATTGTGGGCAATGATGTCTACATAGCCGCAGGTTCAACGGTGACAGAAGATGTCGCTAATGATTCTTTGGTAATTGCACGGAGTCGTCAAGTTGTAAAACCAGGTTGGCGGAAAAAAACTGAAAGTTGAAGTTTCGTAGGGTGCGTTCCTAACGCACCTTTTTACGCAGAAATTTGATTAATGCTTATTTTATCAATTATCTGTTCTCGTACCTAATTGGCAGTAACTACAACTATTTGCTTCTTTACAGATATTCAATTCTATTCTTCATCTCCTCAAGATTAGCGACTTCATAAAGCAAGATCAGCATCCGAATGATGTAACCAATTGATTTTGTATCTTTACGACAATAAACAATGCCACTATGATCAACTCCTTGATGATTGAGAATCAGAAAATCATCATCGTGTGTAACTAGCACGCGAGACTGTTCGTTAGCAAAATCTAACTGCACTTGATCACTCTTTGCTAAAAGATTTGCCCCCTGTGTAGTCGTCACGTCAATACCAGCCTGTCTCAAAGCTAAAGCAATATCAGGATCAACATTTTCATCGAGGTGAAATTGAATGCGTCTAGGCATATTTTCTCATAGCATCGAGTTTTTCCTGTAACAGCGAAGGACTATTGAGACTTTCTATTTCAGCATAAGCTTCTGCATCGGCAATTTGCTGGTCAATTTCGTTCCGATGCTCATAGTAAAATGCTATAGCTACATGAACTGATGCTAGTGAAAGCTGATATTTACCAGCAATTTCTTCTAAAGAATGCCCCATGCGAAGATACATAATGGCAACATCAGCAACTGTAATTCTTGTTCCAGTGATACGCGGCTTACCACTACGAATTCCAGGAGTAAGTTCAATATAATTGCCCAAGTTGTTTTCCATAAATATTTTTATTTAGTAGAAATTAGCTTTAGTTTAACCAAATCTCTATACTTATTGCTAAATTGGTTAATTTTTCACTGTCGGCAGTTTCTTAGAGTGTGTTCCTGACTCCTGAATTCTACTGTATCTCACGTCCACCTACTTATTCAGGACTTACGCAAAATATCTCTCAAACCCTCTTTCCTATGCCTACTGTCCCGTAAGGGATACGTGGTTCATTCTTCCGTGACTTGTGCGTAAGTCCTATTATTAAAAAAATCCCCCACGGTTAATGTGAAATTCAAAAAAACATATTTAGGTATTTTTGTCAACTCGTAATATCAGTAACTTTACAAAAGTTCGTGGTATTGTTACAGTTCTTTACAGATAAAGATAAATCGCTAATCAAAGAACTGCATAAATTAAGTGCAGTTTAATTATGAACCAGCAAAGGTAAACCCATACCTTCAGGTTAAACTAAATATTGATGTGCATAACAGTCCCTAGTGTAGCTGCGGCTCCTATGTAAATAGACTTAGTGTGCGCCAGCAGCAGTTTTGACCAGAACATTATCAGCTTAAAGGTTCTGTGTGGGAATTTTGAAAGCTACAAATTAACAAACATTATTGGAGATTTTGATTATGACCTTGACTATCCAATCTGCTCAAAGTATTTTTTCTAACACTCAAGTTCCTAGCTTAATTCCAGCAACAATCGCCTTATTCGATCAACTCAATGTAGATGATCAACTTGCATATCTTTGGTATGCGTACACTGAAATGGGTAAAACAATTACCCCCGCAGCACCTGGAGCCGCACGTCTGCAACTAGCAGAAAGTTTGCTCACCCAAATTAAGCTCATGTCTCCTGAAGAGCAAACAAAAGTTATGCGCGATCTTGCTAGTCGTGCTGACACTCCTATCAGCCGTTCTTACGGATTCTTCAGTGTTAATACCAAACTGGCTTTCTGGTATGAGTTAGGAGAATTGATGAAAAAGGGTCTCGTCACTCCTATTCCAGTGGGTTATCAAATGTCTCCTGGTGTGAAAGTAGTGCTGGAAGCAACCCAGAAACTTGATCAGGGTCAACAAATCACAGTACTGCGTAACACCGTAGTCAACATGGGATTTGATACTTCTGAACTTGCTCCTAGCAGTTATCCAAAAGCAGATGCAGAACCTGCTTTCCAACGGACAACTCCTAGCATTTCTTCAGTCAAGATTGAGGGTGTGACAGAGCCAGCGGTATTGGGCTACATTGAAGCAATGAATGCAGATAACTTTGATGCTGCGATCGCTTTATTCACCCCTGATGGTGCGCTACAACCACCATTCCAAAAGCCAATTGTTGGCACTCAGGCGATCGCTAAATATATGCGTGAAGAAGCTCAAGGACTCAACATGATGCCACAACAAGGTATCTGCGAAGTCCGTGGAGATGGCTCCAAACAGCTAAAAATCACAGGTGTAGTGCAAACACCTTGGTTTGGTGTCACCGTAGGTATGAATATTGCGTGGCGCTTTCTTATCAATCCCGAAGGAAAAATCTTCTTTGTTGCGATCGATATGTTGGCATCTCCCCAAGAGTTATTACAACTGACTCGCGTTCAATAACATAGACATAGGATGAAAATATGTAGAGATGCTTTATTGAACGTCTCTACAATAGCTTGAAAACCTTCTAGAGACGTTCCACCGGAACGTCTCTACAATCATTTTCACTCCTATGTCTAATGGTTGTAGAAAAATCAACAATAACCAATCAATTGGCCATCATTCCATTCCAAAGTATCGCCAATTGTTTCGCCATTGTGGTAGGCGGCCAGTAATATTTCGCTAGTTTTACCATAGGATATCGTTCCAGTCGCATCAAGAGCGATCGCACCCAAATCTCTGTCATTCTTACTAGCTTCAGTAAATGAACGCAACATCGCCTCTTGCAAAGACATTCCATCACTAACACGAATAACAATCTTGGCAGCTAAACACTCATCAATGATGTCTTCGCCAATTCCAGTACAGCTAACCCCAGCATATTTAGTCGCATAATTTCCCGCAGGCATCGCAGAATCACTGACCCTACCAATGCGTTCAAAGCCTTTACCACCAGTAGAAGTACCAGCCGCCAACTTACCATAGCCATCTAAAGCCACCACACCAATCGTACCCCTTCCCGCATTAGAGCTTTCTGCTATTTCCGGTTCTGCAACCACCCCAGCCATAGTCCTTTTAAAATTATCTTGACGTTCTTCCATCCATTCTTTCAGCCGCAAATCAGTTAAAGCATTGTAACTGGGAACTTGTAGCTCTCGTGCCAACTCCGCTGAACCGTAATCAGACAATACCCGATCTGGAGAGCTTTGCAGAAATAGCGCCATTTCAATTGGGTTTTTTACCCGTGAGACATTAATCACACCACTAAAACGCCCTGATGTACTATCCATCAGAGAAGCACTCATGCGGATTTGACCATCAGATTGTAATACCGAACCTGTACCAGCGTTAAAGCGGGGATTATCCTCTAACATTTGGCAACCCCGGACTACAGCTTCTGAAGCATTCGCACCCTTAACCAATAGAGAGTAGACTTCAGCGATGATTGTGGAGAGCGAGTTGCGTACAGCCTCCAATCCTCCCTTACCTTGGAGAGAACTACCAGCCCCACCATGAATAATTAATTTAGGTTGTACTTGTAATATCATTTATCTGCGTTTGAGTAGCTTTAACAGTTATCAGTTATCAGTTATCAGTTATAAATTGTCAATTATCTTCCCACTCCCCAATTCCCAATTACTTATCTCCTTTAGCCTCAGAACGACGACGACGACAACGTTCTGAGCAATATTTAACTTCATCCCAACAATCTTCCCATTTTTTGCGCCAACTAAAGGGACGTTGACATACTGCACATATTTTTTCCGGTAAATCAGATTTAGAACGAACACGTCCCATTTGAAGTATTAAGTAGGGTTTGCTGAAAAATTTATCTGTGTTCGCGCAGCGTGACGTAAGTCATGGGCTAGGAGTTCAGGAGTTCAGAAGTTCAGAAGTATGGCTTACGCCACGCTACGCTATCAGGAGGAGTTGGAAGAAGGTAGGAATAGTATCGAGCCTGGAAAAGTTGTCAAAATAATTCGTAATTGATAATTCGTAATTCGTAAGTGCAATCAGTGGTAGGTTCAAGCCTCCACTGATTGTAGACCACTAAATCTTGGATTTAGTGGGGGCTTCTACCCTCTTTAATTACGAATTACGAATTACGAATTAGTAATTATTTGGTCAGTTTTTGATGCCATCATCCTTTCACTCTCCTAAGACTAAGAGGTGGGGCTTGTCTGGTTTTCAGCTAAAGTATATCCTTCCGAATTCTGAGGAGCCACAGGCAAGACTAAACGACTGGCTACTCGATTATCTGGTAATTGATATATATGCAATTCTCCTCCCAACTGCTGCATCAGGTTTTGGCAAATCAGTAGATGTAACCCTGGTGCTTGGTTGAGGTTTGGGGAAGCGAGTAGATCCTTCGATTGATTGTGATTTAATTCTGCTAATAAATGTGGATCAATGATGCCATTATCTGTAATAGATACTTCTAATAAGCGGTCATCTAAGCGACGACACCAGATATCAATTCTGTCACCAATCGGAGAACGTTTACAGGCAGCGACTAATAATTCATAGATAACTAATTCAATCTTGACGATATCGCCAGATGTAGCCAATGGAGGGGGATTACTAGGAGTAATAAGTTCTCCAGATAATAATGAATTGCTTTTGGGTGATTCCCCATCTTCAATTGGTTTTCCCAAACCATGCAAACCGATCCACAACTGTTGCTGCTTAACTAAACTGTCTACTCTTTCAACAGATCGCTTTAATAAACTGGAAATGGACATAGTTTCCCAACTCAGGTGTAGCTGCCACTGCTCTTGTTTGATGATCCCTTTCATCGAGTTGGCAATGTAATTTAATTGCCGCAGCAGGAGCTTGTAACGCATTTGAGTCAGTTCATTACTTGGAATCCCCAAATCACGAATTTGAGCCAGCGCTATGGCTGACATTCGATGGATTTCTTCTAGACGACGATGTTTGTACCAGTTAAGTTCTTGTAATTCTTCAGTTTTGGACTTGAGCTTTTGGGTGATTTGCTGTTGACTATGCCACCAAGCTAATTGAGTAATGAGGGTAACAGTTGCATTCAGGTTAAGTTCTGACCAAGGTTGTTCTCCATAATCTGCCAGCAACACTATACCTGTGGGTTGAGAATCATCTGTGGTACGCAATGCCATTACTAAGACTCGTCCCTTATCAGGAATAGTTAACCATTGTTTGGTTTCTGGTGGTAAATCATCAGCTTTAAAAATCAAGTAACTATTATGTGCTAAGGCCAACTCGATGAGAACATCTCTATGAATCCAAATAGGTACATCTGCAACAATCCCAAACAAATGATTGCTAACTACGCCTTGAATAATTTCTGCTCGATTTTGGCCAGGAGTCCAGGCGAGGATTACGGCTAGACGACATTCCAAAACACTTGCTATATATTTTAGGGCTGTTGATTGGGTAGTTTCATTTTCAGTTTTTATGAGTATGTTTGGGTATTGTTTGAATATTTTGGCAATTTTTTGCTGTTCTTTACTGATGACATTTAACTTTCGATTACGGACTATGACACCAAGAGACTGACTAAGTACCCATGACAATTCTTTTTCTAGAGTTGTCCAAGCACGATGGTTGTCATGGGTAATCATTAGCAATACTTCTGGCCGATGACCTTGAATGCAGTTGCAAATTAAGAGCGATCGCACTCCACTTTCTAACAACTGGGGATGCCAGCTATATAAACGCAAATCCTGGTCTAAGGTTTCAATTTCTATCGCTTGCTTGGCATTTTGCAAAAGCTGAGAATCCATTTCCGAAAGTGGGGTGGGGATAAATCTCCACAATCGGCGAATACTCAGCACATTTTGGTAAATAATTTGATAAGTATTTTGGTTATAGTCGTATTCTAAAAGTAAAAAGCGCGTAGCACCTAGTCGCTCTAAAAGTTCCTTGGCACACACGTGTAAAATTTGTTCTAATTCTTGTTCTTGATAGATTACTTGGGCAAATTTGACTGTCAGTTGATGGTTGTGTTGAACTTGTTTGATTGTGCTGTCGATGCTGTCATTGGGAGCCGCTAAGGAGAGTAAGCCAGCTGCACCTTGAATGAAAGTTTTATCTGCTTGAGTCCAAATTCGTGGTTCAGTACTTTCCACTGCCAAGAAGCCCAGTAAGTCTTTTTGCCAGATAATAGGAGATGCTAAAAGCGATCGCACTCCCAGGCGTTTTAGCAACTTATCTTGAACATGGCTTTTCAGAGAACTATTGGATTCACCAAGCCAGACAAGTTGGTTAACCACTAAAGAATAATAAACATCCCCCAATTCTTGTACTTTTATCCCTGCTGATGCCGGCTGATCGCTCCAATCCCTACCCATACTTACTAGCTGACTACTCATTCGACACCAAAAGTAGTGTCCTTCCCGTTCAAACCAGTAGATATTTGTCCGCGAGGGAGTAACAAATTCATGGGTTTCATTAACTACGGCTTCTAACCTTTTATTCAGGTTACTTGTACAGCGTAAATTTTCTAGGAGTTTTAATAATGATTCAGTAGGAGAATTATTGGGGTTATTTTGCCAATTTCCTTCTTTTTGATGGTGATCAAGTACTACTCCTAATTCACCTATCACTATCAGTAGTTTGGCTCTTGCTTCTCCGGCCAGTAAGTAACCCCAGCGTTGTGAAGCTAGTAATACCACGCCCAAACAGTTATCTTTATAGCGAATTGGTAAAATGATTGTTCCCTGAATGTTGTATTTAGCAGCAACTTCTTGCCATTCTGGAGCGCGTACTTCTCCCTGTAAATTAGCTACGCCCACAGGACACAGTTCAGTCACTACTTGCGCTAATAAGTTGCCAGGATTTACTAAAATCGATCTTTTTAAAATGTTTGTCTCTCCATCTGGGGTTATACCACCCTGACCATGTAATTTTTTACTCACCTGATCGTAAAGAGCAAGCCAAATAAATTGGTAGTCAAATTGTTCTCTGAGATAAGCAACAGTGATTGTAATCAGAACATCAACATTATCTTCGTCTCTGAGACTCTGGAGAATTTTTCCCACAGACATAATTTGTGGTTCGGTGGGTATAGGCTTTTTTGGATGCCCCATCTGATTATCTGTGGACATAGGTTGTAGTAATATATTGATGATGCCCTGAAAATAACCGGGATTAATCCTGATTTGGTATCTGATTAATAATGGTAATAATTGGTAGATGTTAACCTAGTTTGGATATTTATAAAGCAGTAATTAGTCCTTTTTTATTTACTCTGGTGAAAACCGATCCAGAGTGGTTACACCAAAACACGATTCGTAGTTTTATTTGGCTGTCACCAGCAAGTTATCATCCGCTTAGTAACTGGTTAATTTCTCGTTTAGAACAGTCTTTATGCTTATATGATACACGTCTAGAACAAAATTTGTTTGGGCTAAAATTCCCTAACCCAGTAGGTTTGGCAGCTGGGTTTGATAAGGATGGCGTTGCTGCTAGTATCTGGCCTAGTTTTGGTTTTGGCTTTGCCGAACTGGGTACTGTTACTTGTCATGGACAACCGGGTAATCCCCGTCCCCGATTGTTTCGTTTACCTTTAGACAAAGCTGCACTTAACCGTATGGGCTTTAATAACTCTGGTGCAGCAGCGATGGGGACAAGATTAAAATTGCTTAAGCGAGAGGAATCTTGGAAAATACCCATAGGGATAAATTTGGGTAAATCTAAGATCACACCTTTAGAAGTAGCAGCACAGGATTATCTGGAAAGCTTTCGCTTACTTCAAGATTTGGGTGATTATTTTGTTGTGAATGTTTCTTCTCCGAATACACCAGGATTGCGATCGCTCCAAGATGCCTCGATGCTCAGTCAGATATTGGATGTGTTACAAACAGAAAACAATTCACAAAAGCCAATTTTTGTGAAAATAGCACCAGATTTAGAATGGGAAGCGATCGCTGACATTATTGCTCTGGCTAAAACCTACAAACTAGCAGGAATAATTGCCACCAACACCACCATCAGCCGTGAAGGACTGAAAACCCAGTTAATAGAACAAACTGGAAAATCCCCCCAAGAAGAAGCCGGGGGAATTAGTGGGAAGCCATTGTGCGATCGCTCCACAGCAGTAATTCGCTTTATTTACCAGCAAACCCAAGGAGAAATCCCCATCATTGGCGTAGGTGGAATTTTTACCGCTGAAGATGCCTGGGAAAAAATCACAGCCGGTGCCAGCCTCATCCAAGTCTATACAGGCTGGATTTATGAAGGACCGATGATGGTACGCCGCATTCTGTCCGGTTTGTTAACCAAACTAGAAGAAAACGGCTTAAATTCCATCAGTGAAGCAGTAGGGATTGGTAATTCGTAATTCGTAATTCGTAATTATCAATTACTACCCAGTCCCCAGTCCCCAATGCCTATTCTTCCACAGGGAAAAACTCCTTAGACTTACGAGAATAAGACCAAGCAATCCCATCTGGATCACGGCTGCGACACCATTCTGGGAAATCTGGATCATTGCGACGTTTGTAAACAGTGCTGGAATATACACTGAGTCGTTTTGCCAGTTCAGATTGGATGAGAGAGCCAAAAACTAACTGTTCTTCCAGAGGTTTTTTTACTTCCTCATGGTTGACTTGAGGTAATGATTCAGATTCTGGTTCTTCCTGCTGGGGAATTGTTTCTGGTGGTGCTAAGAGCGATCGCGCCTCTTTAGTCACAGGTTGAGCAGGACGTTTTTCCACAACCTCACTACTATCAAATATATTTCCCAGAATACTGGCATTTATAAAGTAGTAAGATTGGCTCTCATTTTCAGAGTCTAGTAAACTAGCACCAAATTCCTTAGCCTTTCCATCTAAGTAGCGTTTGGCCTCATTTCCCGAAAAATTACCTCGAATTGCCAAATCCACAGGTGTAATTTTGCCCTGGTTTTCCCGAATTAACTGATAAAAAAGTGGGTTAACTTGTTCACACCACTTTTCCCATTTATACTGCTGCCAAAGGTTGAAGGCCATCAGCAACAGCAAAATAATTAGCAAAATTCTCCAAGTAGAAACCAGGAAAATAATCGAAAATGAGATTGGCAAAAGTAGAACGAGAAAGGTTTTACCGTTGTTTTCTATTGTTTTTTCACTCATGCTGATTCACGCCAAGTGAATTGTTGCGAAATAATATATCATCTTGGCAAAAATTGTGACATTTTTTTGTATCGTTTGGCAAACTTATGGCAAATTATTCGGCAAAAGTTAACATTAGCAGGTGTTATAGACTTCACAACTAGCAAAATATCTACCCTTGGTTTGAGATTTAACCTGATTTTTTGCCAAAATTCACAAAAAAGTTTCCCAGTCAAAAAAATCAGCTAAACAATACTGTGTTCAGTCCCAACTAGAAATCACAAACAAACGAGCATCGCAACAACATCATCAAAAGGATTTCGATCTTTTTCACACAAGCAACATTTTTTGATCAAAGCGAGTTTGTTCGTAAATCTTCAAAAATTAACTTGCCAACCACTTGACAGTTAGAAATTTGCATACTACATTAATACTACAAGTGACATTCCCAAAGGAGTTAGCTTTCACCGTAGCGGATAGCTCAAATGCTAGAGCGCCCACCTTGCCTTTTTAGGCCGACATAGCGAGGGTTATCGCAAAATAACTTAAACACCCTTGCTGAAAATCCTGGAGATGCAGACTAAATTTCTGCTCCGCTACACCCAAATACAGTAATGAGTGTTTAACTTTGAATTTTGATTTACAGCAGATTGCAGATCAATGAGGTACAGAATCAAAATTGAAACCTAGACACCAAGCCAGTTTTACTCCTGACTCCTGTACGGGCGTTCGCGTAGCGTGCTGGAAGCATCAGCATTCGGGCGATCAATGATCGGTTTTTGGCAAAGGCTATTTTCCGAATGCTTCGCCCCTACTCCTGAATTCTGCTGTATTTACGTGCGGGGATAGCTCAGTCTGGATAGAGCAGTGAAAGGGGTAAAACCCATATTCCTTGGTTAACAAACTTGCCTGTAAAGGCCGACTTACTGAGGATTATCGTTAATTCATCGGTCGCAGGTTCAAATCCTGCTTCCCGCGCCAAACTTCAATTTAATCCAAAATTCATCATGTGGTGGGTAGCCAAGTGGTAAGGCGCTTAACATCCTTATTCACACCTTGCCTGCAAAGGCCGACGAATGAGGGTTATCGTTTAAAGAACGAGCATTCGCGGGTTCAAATCCCGCTCCACCACCCAAACCAATTTTAGATTTTTGACTGATTCCGTGCGGGAATAGCTCAGTTTGGTAGAGCGTTAAACGGGGTAAAACCCATATTCCTTAGTTAACAAACTTGCCTGCAAAGGCCGACTTACTGAGGATTATCGAAACTTTAAGTGTCGCAGGTTCAAATCCTGTTTCCCGCGCCAAACTTCAATTTAATCCAAGATTCATTATGTGGTGGGTAGCCAAGTGGTTCAAGGCACTTAACATCCTTATTCACACCTTGCCTGCAAAGGCCGACGAATGAGGGTTATCGTTTAAAGAACGAGCATTCGCGGGTTCGACTCCCGCTCCACCACCCAAACCAATTTTAGATTTAGCTAAACCAAAATAGCCAAAGAGGTAATGCTAAAAATAACCCCACAAAAGTCAAAGCAATACTACTAGATAACAACTCCCGATCTAAATCATAAACTTCTGCCAAAATCAGTACAGAAAGCCCTGTAGGTGTGCCAGACATTAGCACCAGCACTAAACGCTGCTCCCCTGTTATACCTAAATAGGTTGCGCCTAATCCTACCAGCAAAGGGATAATAAAGACTTTAATCGTGCTGGCAATGGAAGCGATCGCTAAACTTCCCCATGATCTCATCTTTCCTAGTCGCAAACCAACCAGTAACAAAGCTAAAGCAATGACTACCCAAACACCTTGATCTAAAGCTGATTCAAGCACTGCTGGTAATTCGATAAACTGGGTATTTAAACCAATCAAAAATGTCCATAGACTGGGTACTGTGACTATATCTCGCACCTGCACCCACCAATGGTTTTCGGTTTCTCTCTGACCAAAATAACTAGCAATTAAAACCGCAATTCCATAAGTACCGACCACATTATTAGTGACGCTAAATAATACTGCCAAACCAGTATTTTCGGGGCTAGTTAGCACTTGTGTGAGAGTCAGTCCGACAAAACCAGTATTGCCTAAAATTGTTGCCAGAATAAAGCTGCCTAAACTAGCTCTAATTACCGATACTGGAACATCCACAGTTTTCAGTTGTGATTGCATTTTGTTAGTTATAAACCATTGCCAAGCCCACCAAGTTAACAATGCTAAAACTAAACTCAGAAGCAAAACTGCGATCGCTATTCCGGGGATAAATCCACCCTCAGATAAGCTTGTATGACGCGCTAATACTAAAATTTGCAGGGGAACACCCACCCAGTAAAGTCCCTGACCTAACAACTTGAGAAAATTATCTGCGGTGAAGCGAGATAATACAAGTCCTAAGCCTATCCAAATAAATAGAGGTGTGTAGGCATGAAATAAGGTATCAATCATGGGCAGAAAAATCAAAAAAATTAATCTTAGTTTTAGGCAAAACTGGAAATATCAAAAATTATTTCATAGTTAGGAACATGGATTTATTAACTTACAATTCTTTGTAGGTTGGGTGAAGTGAAAGCGTAACCCAACATTAGATTACATAAATTAAGAGTTGTATTTTATTTAATTCATATTCCTTAGCAATTTATCAAGTCTGACACACCGTATTAATTTACTTTGTACAATTTTAAAATTGCCTGAAAAGGCCGGAAGAAGAAGCCATGAATTACAACTTCTTTACTAAAAACAAAAATACTACACCTCAAAATCAGCCTATTCCTGGACGGGAAGCAGAGATGATCAAAGGACGTAGTGGCGGCTATATGTTCGATGCTGGTATTTGGAAAATGCTGCGTCGGTGTCTATTGATAGGCACAGCAAAAAGCACATACTACGCAGGTAAAAATGAATTAACGGAAGATTTTGCTAATGTCGTCACCCAAGCCGTTGCGGAAAATCCTGGCCGTGTAGCCGAAGAAATTCTCTATGCTAGTGATGGTCGCGCCATCAATAACAGTGCGCCTATTCTCGCTTTAGTATTGCTTTCAATGGGTGAAACACCAGAAGCTAAAAAAGCATTTGGTGAAATTTTCCCCCAAGTTGTCCGCACAGGTAGCCATTTCTATGAATGGTTGAACTACACCAAATCTCTGCGGGGTTTCGGTAAAGTGATCCGAGAAGCGGGTAAAAATTGGCTTTCACGGGAAGATGTCAAAGGATTGGCTTATCAACTTTTGAAATATCAACAACGTCAAGGTTTTACTCACCGTGACGCTTTGCGGTTGTTCCACGTCAACCCACCTACAGAAAATCACCGTCAATTATTTGAGTGGGTAGTGAAAGGTTGGGAAGATTTACCAGCAGATATACCCTCAGATGCTTTAGCGCAGATATGGTGGTATGAATGGTTAAAGCGCAATCCTAGCGAAACTCATACAGCTATTTCTCAAGGACGCTTAACCCATGAAATGACTGCACCTGTGGGCAAAATGGATCAGCAAGCTTGGAATTTGCTCTTTCAAGAAATGCCTATCGGGGCAATGTTGAGGAATTTAGGTTCTTTGACTCAATTGGAAGTTTTGCGGGCTGATGAAACCGCAAATTTGCGGCGTGTGGAAGCAGTTCTCAATAACCAAGAACATCTGCGAAAAGGTCGAATTCATCCCATTGATGTTTTAAAAGCACTCAAAACCTATCAATCTGGAGGTAGTTTAGGACGCAGTAAGAAGACTTGGAAACCAGTTTCCCGCATTGTGGACATTTTGGAAAAGGCGGTGGAACTGTCTTTTGAGGTAGTAGAACCGACTGGGAAAGTGTTTATGCACGCCGTAGACATTTCTGGTTCTATGGGTAGCTTGGTTGCAGATATGGGTTTGAGTTGCTGTGAAATTGCCACAACAATGGCTTTGGTAACAGCTAAGGCTGAGACAAATTATGAGATTCGCGGTTTTTCTACTAAGTTTAAAGATTTAGAAATTACTGCGAAGGATAGTTTTAGTTCTGCGGTTCGCAAAGCTAGTAACCAAAACTTTGGCGGAACTGATGCTTGTGTAGCTTATGACTGGATGATTAAGAATAAGTTTAAGGCTGATGTTGTCTGTTTTTGGACTGACTCAGAAAGCTGGGCTGGTAATAAGCATCCTAGTCAAGCTTTGAAGGAATACCGAAAAAAGGTAAATCCTGATGTGAAAGCGGTTTATGTGACTTTGACACCTTACCAGATTTCTTTGGTAGATCCTCAAGATCCTTTGTCTTGGGATTTGGGAGGATTTGATCCTGGTATTCCGCGCATCATCCAGATGTTAGCTAATGATGATTTATAAGTGTTGCTGTAAATTGTCTGATGAGGGATAAATATAAGTTTATCCTTTGTCTTTCCTGGCGGGTTTCCCTCGTTCGCAATTTGCCTTTTAGGCCGATGAATGTAGGGTTATCGGATAACGTCTCCACCATATTTGGGGATTAGCGGGTTCAATTCCCGCACCCGCCATTTTTATGTCTCACGCAAAGGCGCAAAGGCGCAAAGAGGAGTAGAAGAGTTAGTTTTTGAATGGGTGTTTTTCTATTTCTTCGATGGGTAGGAGTAGGGTGTCTTCGATGTGCGATCGCACTTCTGGGGAAGCATTACAATCGCTCTGTAAACATCTTACTAGTAATATATTGACATTGTAGTAGTGTCTCAGAGTAGATTTTTCCTCGTCAGTAAAATTCCAATTGTGAGCAATATCTCGATATTTAATAAGTAAATTTCTTAATTGTTGATACCACAAAATACTATTTTTATTAGGTATCTGCTTTATCAGTTCTTTTAGCCTATCTATTATTTCGCCTTCCAAAGAAAAAGCATGAATATAGCGATTAAATTTTTTGTTGCAAATAGACCAAATGAGTTCTTGTAATTCTACTACTACATAAGCAATATTAAATTTTTGATAAGCATCTAGATATTGATTCGGGGTGATAATTATATCATCATAATAATCCCAATAATCAAAGTAATCAGCATGATAATTATAGTCGAAATTTCCAATCATTTCTAAACCAAATTTAAATTGTTTATCAATAGATATAGCAAGTTGTAATAGAAGATTGTTATTTATAGTATTACTCTTTGATAGAATATTTTGGAGAATAAAATCTATTTCAAAAAATAAAGCTCTTACGGCAGATTTATTTTTAATTTTTTCTTTTTCTAAAGATTTATTGTTGATCCATCTTAAAAATTTCTGATACTTTTCAGAATGAACAAGGTTGTCAAATTGATTTTTCAAGAAAATCAAATTTTCAGCTTCTAATTCTTTTAGTTGACAAAAATTATCTATAGCAGCAGAACGAATTACAGGAACTAGGAAATAGTTATAACAATTTTGTTTAAGCAAAGTTTGTTTAAGCAAAGAGCGGGATATTAGTTCATCAATTATTCTTTGTCTTCTGTTCTTTGGAACATCCCAAAGCAAGTAAAACAACCATGTTTTTGACAAAATGATATTCTGTTCAGGGTAGCCACCAAAACGACACAACAACCTATAAGCCTGAAAGTTATCATTTTTGAGTTTATCAAACTGCGATTGTACAAGTTGTTCTACAGAAGGATGTCTTAATAAATCCTCACTGTTAGATTTCCAGTAAGCTTTTAAATCTCCTTGTGATTCCTTTAAAATATCCGCAGCAAGCAGTGACATGGACACAGCATTACCACCATAATTTCGCCATATTGCGTTTAGAGAATCATTCTCTATTTTTATTTCTTTACTTTCAAAATATTCTTTCCATGTGTCTTGACTTAATCCCACTAAATCATAATCCTTAAAACTTGGTGAACTAAAGATTTTATGCTCATAGATTTGCTCACGACTGGTAATTAATGTAATATTCTGAACATTTTTATCATTCAAAACTTCTAATAAATCTACATAATTTTTATGTGTTTCTACAAATTCTCCATTTTTAAGTGCAGGTTCGAGGTTATCAATTAAAATACCAATTTTTTTCTGTTGTAGCTGAGTTTTAAGTTGTTCCAGCATCGTCATAAAATTTCCTACTGGTTTAACTTTAAAGTAATCTGCTAACTTTAACTTTACCCAATCTTCAACAGAATTAAGGTTTTCAGATGTCGTTCCTACACTTAGTTTAAGATATTCTAAACCTTGAATTTCAAACCATTTTTCAGCCAAGGTTGTTTTACCAATACCACCCTCAGCTTTAATTAGGATAACTTTTGCACCTTCATTAACTAGGTTATTGAGTTTTTCAATATCTTGATCACGTCCTAAAAAATCAGGATCTTTAAATTTTGAAACTTCAGAAACTAATTCGTGAGGTTGCGGGTTTGTAGTGGAGTGCGACGAGTTCGTATTTGATGAAGTGAATATTTCTGTTAGTTGAGGTAGTTCTACCCCTAACGCAGCAGCTATTTTTTCCAGTGTCTCTAATTTAGGTTCAGCAGTATAACCATTAACAATTTTGCTGATAACACTTTTATCTATACCAGTTACTTGTTCTAGTTTGTATTGGCTAAAATTTTTATCTTTGAGTAATTTCTTAAAAGTTTCTCCAGATTCTTTGTATTTTCTAACTTTTTTTAGCACTTTGGATATTCCTTTATGTTCAACCTTGTTCAACGGTTGCACGTTCAACTAGTTGCACAACTACAACTATTCAGATTTTAAACGATAAAGCAAACTAGTGAATAGCAAGACAACCGATAAAGATAAGGAAAAATTCAAATGCGTCAAAATCATCAACAACAAGAAGCTATTCAACTAGAGTTACTCAAAAAAACCTCTAAAGGTTGGGAATCTACTCTTCCCACAGTAGAATCATATAACTTTACAACGGATCAAATAGAGCATCGCTTTGGTATTTTGCGTAAAGAGTTATATAAAATCAGGAGTAAACCATATTGTTGTGGTTCATCAACTTTGCTTTTTTTACATATACAAAAAAATAAATGGCAAGTTTACAGCCTCAATCCTGTGCAAGTTGGGAAATCTGATAAAACAACTATCTAAACATTTATTTTAGAATTGCCTACCAAACCTTTTGTTGGGTTACACTGTCGTTAACCCAACCTACTTTTCAGATTTTGCTGTGGGGTAGTTTTATGTTTATCTAAAATACATTCCTTCACGATATTCCCGTCCAAGGTGTGGTGGGAGAGTCAGAATCAACTAAAGATAAATTATCTGTGGAATACTTTGTATTGCAGCCAATTTTGCCATCTTCACAAATTGGTAACTTATTTAGTTCATCTAACACCTCTAATGCAGATTGATATCGTTGTTTATAATCATCCAAAGTCATTTTATTAATAATTTCTGTTAAAGGCTGACTCACTACGGCTTTGTCAATCCATTTCACTTCTCCATCCATATCTCTTGCTAATTCATGGGGAGAAATACCAGTTAAAGCCTTAATTCCAATCATGCCAATGGCGTAAATATCGCTATTATATTTAGGACGACCAAAACATTGCTCGCTAGGTGCATAACCCTTAGTACCAATACCAATTGTGAAAGCTGTTGAATCAAGATTTTCGGTTATTTGAGTGCTGACTTCTTTGACTGCACCAAAGTCAATTAATACGAGTTTCCAATCTGAATGACGGCGGATAATATTGTTGGGTTTGATGTCTCTATGAATTACACCATTTTCATGGACAAATCTTAATATTTGCAATAGTTCTTTTAACAGCGTAATTGCTAAACTTTCTGTGATACACTTGCCGGAAAGCAATTCCTGATTTAAAGGATGTCCAAGTATGTATTCTTGCACTAAATAAAATTCTTCGTCTTCTTCAAAATATGCTAAAAGCTGAGGAATTTGATTGTGTGTTCCTAGTTTTTCCAGAGTTTTCGCTTCTGCACTAAATAAACGCCTAGCCAGTGATAAACTTTCTGCTTTAGTTGTGGCTGGTTTTAGCTGCTTGACTACACATTGTGGGTTTCCAGGACGTTGTATATCTTCAGCCACATAAGTTTCACTAAATCCACCTGCACCCAAAACTTTAATAATTTTGTAGCGTGCGGCGAGTATTTTACCATTCAATGCTAAATCCCTTTGCTGAATTAGGTCTTGCAGGTCTTCTTGTTGGCTGATAATTTCTTGAACAATGGGAGAAGATTTGTATTTTTGGAAAATTAGGAATAATTTTTGTTTGTTGATTTTTTCTCTAGCGACTTCAGTGACTAAATAAGAGAGTCCAGTCAGTGCGATCGCTATCATGGGTACTATAGTCGGGAATATTAGTTGACCATAGATAAAGCTGCTATAGCTGATTACTCCCCACACACTAGCCAAAGCTATACTCAACAAAAATCTACTAACACCCCTTTTTTTGATGGTGACAATCACAGACGCACCACCAACTAGTAGCAGCACAAACAGACCACGTAATATGGGACTTGTAATTGCTGTACCAATAGTTTTATTTTCCATCAAGGTAGCGATCGCATGAGCATGAATTTCTACCCCAGCCATACGATCATTTGCTGAAACAGCTACTCGATGATAATCATTGCTTAGTTGCGATGTTGCACCAATTAGCACGATCTTATTTTGGAAAACCCTTCCCTGTTGTAAATAATTGTTCCAATTTTCTGAATCAAACACATACCAAAACGGAACTATCTTAAATCTATCTCCATTTCCCCAAAAATAAATGCGATCGCCCCTAGGTGGAGGATAATTCTCTTGTGCTACTCCTAAAACTGCTTCCCCAAACGAGGGTATTTTAGTTGTAATCACATTGTCTTGAGCTAAAAACTTGGAATATTCACTAGCCAAGCGGTGAACCTTACCATCCTCCTCCAAGGGAAAATTTACTGAACCAATAGACACAGAACCCATGCGAAACATTTCTTGCGGTTGGGTCAATTGCTGGAATGATCCTTGATGTGTCGTAAAATTCTCATAGACTGCGGCTAAAGTAACTTTGCTGCCATATTGTTGTAAAACTGTCTGTAATTGCCGATCATCAGCCTCACCATAACTACTCGGCCTATCAAAAACTATATCCAAAGCTACCGCACGCGCACCCGCTTTCATCAACTTGCTAATCACTTGAGCATAGGCTACACGTTTGTAAGGAAAAGATTTTAGTGGTTCTAAGTAGGCATACTGTTGAGGATCAGTCCTATAATACTGTTCAGGAATTGATATCGACTGATCATCAACTGCCAAAATCACAATATCTTGCGGTGCCGTCATTGGCCCACGTATTTGAAAAAAGGTAGTTAAAGCTTGAGTTTCTATCAATTTTACCCAACCTCCACCAGAAGCACTCAGCACTGCTGCCAGCATTGCCGAAGTACCAGTGAGCAGATGACCAAAACGCACCATTAGTTTAGACTGGTGTAACGAGGCAGTTAAATTTCCTTTTGTGAATTTACTTAACTGGCTCTGGGCAGCAGATAGTGATTTTTTAATTGAGGTCGATCTAGGTTCTTCTGCCATATCGTGTTACTCATTAATTTAAGTACAACACTGTTATCTATACACAGAATGTCTCAGTATTAACATTTGGAAATCAAACTCTTATACATTACTCAAGTATGCTTTAATTTCAATCAAACTCGCATTGTTACAGTACCCCTAAAGAACACCCATCTAGATACTGCCCTATTTTCCTTGTCACTAAATTTCTATCTGTGATTGTTGCACAGATATCTACCAGATATGCTTCACCTTTGCAATTGGTTATGGTGAGATTCTATCCTAGCTTGAGGACTTGACTTAACCAAAAGGACAGCAGGAGAAGGTTAAATTTTTATCCTTCTATCACTAATTGGTCCCATCTTGGTTTAGCAAAGTCCAGGCAAAAGGCAGCTTCTGAACAATGGTATACTAAGCAACCTTCCTTGTAAGTCTCTTCTCTGTGGTCAAATCTTGATGTTTACCAGAAATCCATTTTTACTATTGAGGAACAAAATCTATTGATGGGCATCAGCCTAGATCCTATTCAAAGTCCATACCATACCTCTTTAGGAGTAAACTTGATCGATATACAGATTACAATCCTGTTACTCAGTCGATTTTCTTGGTAGATTTTGATCACGGGGTATCTTGGAAAGAGTTGGAGGTTAAACAGGTTCAGTTAGCGAGTATATCAAATTTAATGTTTTAGCCAATTTTATGCTTTGACAGAGGTAAGATAAAAGCTATACATGAAAACTACCTTTATAGATATTAGCGACCTTGCCAATTAAGAATTGCTATAATCTATTGTTCCATCTTACATTCTTATCTATTATTAGGTGTAAATTTCTATGGGTTCTCCAATGAATCGTCTGTCTATTTTTGTAGACGGAAACAATATGTTCTATGCTCAACAAAAAAATGGCTGGTTTTTTGACCCGCGACGGGTATTAGAATATTTCAAAAACGAGCAGTCAGACACAACATTAATTAATGCCTTTTGGTACACAGGCTTAAAAGATCCACAAGATCAACGCGGTTTTCGAGATGCACTGATTAGTTTGGGATATACAGTCCGCACCAAAATTCTTAAAGAATACTATGATGATGTTTCTGGTCGTTACTCGCAAAAAGCGAATTTAGATATTGAAATTGTTGTAGATATGTTTAATACGGTAGACCAGTATGACCGAGTTGTTTTATTTAGTGGTGATGGAGATTTTGAAAGAGCTATAGAACTATTACGTTCTAAAAATACGCATATAACAGTTGTATCAACAGAAGGAATGATCGCTAGAGAATTGCGTAACGCCACTGATAGATATATAGACTTGAACGATATCAGAGACCAGATAGAAAAAACTGAAGCTTAGTAAAATTAATAATTATTTACAAAGCCAAGAGTTAGAAAATAAAGTTCCAGGTATTTTAAGCCCACAGTTAACACTAAACAACCCAAAACCAATGAGCAATCAAGCAGACAGAATTATCATCTTTGATACGACACTGCGAGATGGAGAACAGTGTCCAGGAGCGACTTTAAACATTGACGAAAAGCTGATTATTGCCAAGCAATTAGCGCGTCTGGGTGTGGATATTATTGAAGCAGGGTTTGCCTTTGCTAGTCCCGGCGATTTTGAAGCAATCAGCAAAATTGCCCAAACTGTGGGCATAGAAGATGGGCCTGTAATTTGTAGTTTAGCCAGAGCCAGACATGATGATATCAAAGCCGCAGCAGAAGCGATAAAACCAGCCGCTAAACGTAGGATTCATACTTTTATTGCCACTTCCGATATCCATCTGCAATACAAGTTGAAAAAGACTAGGCCGGAAGTGATAGCCATTGCTGAAGAAATGGTAGCTTATGCCAAAACCTTCACCGATGATGTAGAATTTTCTCCTGAAGATGCAGGACGCTCTGACCCAGAATTTTTGTATCAAGTTTTAGAAAGAGCGATCGCAGCTGGTGCAACAACAGTTAACATTCCTGATACCGTGGGTTACACCACACCCAGCGAATTTGGCAACATCATCAAAGGCATTATAGAAAACGTCCCCAACATCGACAAAGCCATTATTTCTGTTCACGGCCATAACGATTTAGGTTTAGCAGTTGCTAACTTCTTAGAAGCAGTCAAAAACGGTGCCAGACAACTAGAATGTACCATCAATGGCATTGGTGAACGCGCCGGAAATGCTGCTTTAGAAGAATTGGTAATGGCACTGCACGTCCGTCGGCAATATTTTAACCCCTTCTTTGGCAGACCAGCTGATTCTCAAGAATCATTAACTAATATTGACACCAAACAAATTTACAAAACTTCACGTCTTGTTTCCAACTTGACAGGAATGTTGGTGCAACCAAATAAAGCCATTGTTGGTGCAAATGCTTTTGCACACGAATCGGGTATTCACCAAGATGGGGTGTTGAAAAATAAACTCACCTATGAGATTATGGATGCCCAATTGATTGGTTTAACAGACAATCAAATCGTATTGGGTAAACATTCCGGTAGAAATGCCTTTGGTACTCGCTTGAAAGAATTGGGTTTTGAACTGTCAGAAACCGAGTTAAATAAAGCCTTTGTGCGATTCAAAGACGTAGCGGATAAGAAGAAAGAAATCTCAGATTGGGATTTGGAAGCGATCGTTAACGATGAAATCCAACAAGCACCCGAATTATTCCGAGTTGAGTTAGTCCAGGTTTCCTGCGGTAGCAACGCCAAACCCACTGCCACAGTCACACTCCGCACGCCCAACGGTGAAGAATTAACAGATGCTGCCATAGGTACAGGCCCAGTAGATGCAGTCTATAAAGCCATCAATCGGGTAGTAAATGTACCAAATGAATTGATTGAATTCTCTGTGCAATCTGTCACAGGCGGAATAGATGCCCTTGGAGAAGTAACCATCCGCTTGAAATATGAATCGCGTGTATTTTCAGGTCATGCAGCCAACACCGATATCATCGTTGCATCGGCTCAAGCCTACGTAAATGCACTAAATAGGCTGTACGGTGCTTTACAACAAAATCCCAAAGAAGAAGTAACAGCATAACAGTAGGGTGGGTTAGACGCAACGGGTAATATGGTATTAACAGATTGCCTCAATTCGCGTCGTAACCCACCTTTATCAATTCCAGCGCCTGAGTTAATATTTCTTGTTCATTAACCATAGCTGCTAATTCTTCGGTTTCATAACGTCCCTCATAAGCTTCTAGCGCTGCTCTTTTCAGTGCTACTTGATATCCTTGTTGGAGAATTTCCATTAATTCTGTTTGATTCAAGTAAACACCACCAGATTTGCGGTGTTTGTTAATTTTATTAATTTCCCGCACTGCATTTTCTATAGATATTTCCCAAGAACGAGTAGAACGTTTTTCCGCTTTTTGTTTAATTAAATGGATGAGTAGAATTACGCCATAACTATCAATTTTATTGATTTTATCGCTTAGGCTCATTTCTTCTAATTCATCCACTAACAGTAAAGCTTCATTGATTTTTCCTTGTTCTAGAAGTTGTCTTAGTTCGAGTAGTTCTTCCATGTTGGTTGTGGAAATTGTGATTAGCAATTAATATCTATTATATTTTGAATCTATAACTAAATATAAATATACCTTATGTAAATATATTTGTGGAGACCAACATGAAAATTCGACAACTACAACTAAAAATTTTTAATCAAATCGGACTGCTATACTATAATACACTTTAAGTAAAAAGCTTAGATATGAAAGAAGCTTGTCACATAGCTACTGGAAGAATAGTTCGTGCATCTGAAGTAGATTATCCAGAATATCACGGAATTTTACAGTGTCCACATTGTAAAGTTGCAATGCAACTCACAAAAGAATATATTCGTAATGGAAAAATAATAATACCTGCTGCTTTTAAACACCCTGAAGCAGAAACGGAATTACAAAAAAAATGCCCCTATAGAGCGAACAGTGATTCTAATACAATAAATTCAAAACCAATTTTTAGTGAATCTAGAGGACAATGTTTTAAAGTTTTAAAGAAGAAGTTTATAAGTAAATTAAAAAAACATAGTAAAGTCAGTCTTACAAAATATTCTTCAAAAAATACATTATCATTAGAATGTGTTAATATATTTATTTCTGTAATTTGTAAACTAATATCATTACCCAATAATGGTAAATTTATTCAAGAACAGGAAGTATACATTCAAGAAGTAATTAAAGCTCAAACATTTAAACTCGATGAAAAAGCTAATTCATATTTCTGTAAAGGTCAAGATTTACGCAAAGAAAAAAAGGAATTTATTAAAATAAATCAAGACCAAATTAAAAAAGATATTAAAGAACACATATCTAAACAAGCAAATTTAAGTTCCATACGTAATCACCCTGTGTTAGAAAATTTATGTACTTCCGATAAAGAATTATTAGACTTGGATCGTTTCATATCTTCCTTTCTAAATAGTTGTACTCTAGATAGTTGTACAATCTCTTCTGATAAAGAATATAATAGTTGGTGGAAAGAAGTTTATATAAATTATCAGACCGAAATTCTTAGAATAAATGTAAAATTCATCAGCGGTGTTGATATTGATAATAATTATTCAGATTTAGAAATAAAACGAAGGGCTGTTAAGTGGTTACTAGAGTTTTTGTGTTGTGATGGTAAAGATATGGATAAATTTAGAACAGACACATTAAATTATATTCTTGGTAAATATGTTGATAATGAAGAAATTAAATTAATGTGTAGAGATACAAATAACCAATTTTTAGCTATTCTAGACCAATTTCTATTAGATGAAAAATCAGTAGAGACTTTTTTTAAACAAAAATATTCGGGAAATTTTTCAGGTAAAAATGCAGCTATTTTTCAGCAAATTGAAAAAATCCATAATCTAGTATTTCGTTTAATTATAGATTATTTACTTGATTTTCCTTGGCATCAGCTTAGAGATTAGCTATAAATCCTCAATGATAACTCCTTGGAATCGTAAAGAAATACAACGTCCACCACGATACAAAGGTGTAGGTACTGCATTATTGAGATATGCACGACTCAGAAGTGTAGAGTTAGGTTATGGTGGAAGAATTGGACTGCATTCACTTCCAACTGCGGAACGATTTTATGAAAACCAAAATATGCTCAATCTTGGTATTGATGAAGAATACGAGAATCTTACCTACTTTGAATATGGTATGTTACGACTACAAAAATGATGCAGGGAGTAATTATGAATAATAACCAAAATGTAGCTGAAGCTATTAATTTACTTTTTAACCCAGCATCTCTCCAAGCAGCAATTCAAATTGAAGATGAAACCGATTGCGACGTGACGGCAGGTTTAGATTGGGGTTTAGCAATTCCTGCCTTATTACAAAATCCTGGAATGTTTGGAAGAATGACACAGTTGCGCGTATCACTCAACCGTGAACTGCGGTTACTCATAAAAGAATGGAATTTGGGTATAGGGGAAAAAACAGCCTTAGAAGTAGCACAGAAATGCTTGATTCAAAGACTACAATTACCTGAAGCAGCAACTTTATCAGCACTGCAAAAAATTTTAAAGCAAGATGAATTATATAATGTTGAAGAATTTATATCTAATCGGGACTTATTAAAGTCGCTTTTGAATATTTTACTATTAGATAGTGATTGGGAAAAAATAGCTATAGCCGCTGCAAATTCAGTGCGAGAACAGGTAATTTATCAAGTAGGCATTAATCAAATTTCTGCATAAAATAATGGTTTAGGCTTAAATTTATCTATGAATCAACCTATCACATCCTCATTAAATGAAGTCAAAACAGCATTAAAACAAATCTGGGGTTATGATGATTTTCGTCCACCACAGGGAGAAATTGTCAATAGTTTATTATCACAAAAAGATGCTTTAATAATTATGCCTACAGGAGGTGGAAAGTCAATTTGCTTTCAACTTCCTGCACTGCTAAAAACTGGATTAACTTTAGTAGTTTCTCCCTTGGTAGCACTAATGGAAAACCAAGTAGAAGAACTCAAACAGCAAAATCAAAAAGCTGCACTTTTACATAGTGAATTATCTACATCCCAACGTCGTGCAACATTGCACGCTTTAGAAAAACAACAATTAAGATTATTATATTTATCACCAGAAACTTTATTGAGTCCCCCAGTCTGGGAAAAATTATCTCATCCCCAATTACAAATTAATGGAATTATCCTTGATGAAGCTCATTGTTTAGTACAGTGGGGTGATACATTTCGTCCTGCTTATCGGCGTTTAGGTGCAGTCCGTCCAGCGTTATTAAAATCAAAACCACCAGGAACTAAAATTAGTTTAGCAGCTTTTACCGCAACTGCTGATCCTTCAGCCCAAAAGATTATTTCTACAGTTTTACAACTACAACAACCTGATAGTTATAGACTTAATCCTTATCGGAATAATTTACATCTCACTGTGCGTATTGCTTGGACACCAAAGGGAAGAAAACAACAATTATTAAAGTTTATTCAAAATCGACCAAATCAGGCTGGTTTAATTTATGTCCGCACTCGGAAAGATAGCGAGAATTTAGCCCAGTGGTTAACAGAGATGGGATATAAAACTGCTAGTTATCATGCAGGATTGGGTGCAACAGAAAGACGTGCGGTAGAAGCAAGTTGGTTAGGTGGAAAAATACCATTTGTGGTGTGTACCTGTGCCTTTGGAATGGGTATTAATAAGAGTGATGTGCGCTGGGTTATTCATTTTCATGCACCACATTTATTATCTGAATATGTGCAAGAAATAGGACGTGGAGGTAGAGATGGAAAACCAGCAGAAGCATTAACTTTAATCAGTGAACCGACGGGATTTTTAGATGCTGAAGATAAACAAAGACAGCAATTTTTTCAAGAACAAATGTTGAAGCAACAACAAAAAGCCCAACAATTAGCGAAAAAGTTACCGCAACAGGGAGAAGTAACTGCTGTAATGCGACAATTTCCTGATGGTGCAACTGCGCTTTCTTTACTTCATAGTAGTGGACAATTACAATGGCTTGATCCTTTTAATTATGCGATTTCTGCAAAGTCAGGAAGTCAGCCACAAATGCAGTTACAAGCGGCAAAACAAATGAGTGAATATCTGAATACTAAAAAGTGTCGTTGGCAGTTTTTGTTAAATGCTTTTGGTTTTAGTAAAGAAGCTGAAAATTTGCGTTGTGGCCATTGTGATAATTGTAGAAAATAGTTTTTAATATCAGTATTGATGATTATCTTTTTGAAACTCTTCTATAAATGAATTAATTTCCTCTACTGTAACATCTGTTTGTTCAAGTTTAGATTAGGAGTAAAATTATATTTGTAGGTGATTCAATCTGATCAATAAGTCGATAACCTACAAAAATACCTGCTGGCAATTGTTCACTTATTGGCTAAATATCAGCGCGTATTTTACGGTATTTTTTAAATAAGTTTCGTAGTCGCCGCTGAAAATCATCAGTAAAATTAACTAAGATATGTGGATTTTTGATTGTGGGGTACAAAGATTATTAATTGCTCAATGATTACCTAAAAAAATATTTTCAACAAAACCATCGAAAAGGCATTGCTAAAACCACTAATATCGTATTAGATAGCAGCTATAGCTCAGAGATTTAGCTCTTAATGTCAATTATTTCTGTTTGCGTTTTTGTTGAATATAATTACGAAAGTCATCCATGGTTAATTGATCTAGCCATTGATGACGATCTTTTGTATAATCTCCCGAACCAGATTCAAATCTTAGTAAAAATCTGGCAGCACCACCATAACCTAATTCTTGGATTAGTGCTTGGTAGCCTCTTCTCGAAATTTCACTAGCTTTCATTTTTAAAACTCCTGAATTAAATCTTGATTTTCCATTAACCAATTTACGGGATTCGCTACATTTATTTTAACCTCATTAATATAACTCTTCGCTTTTCTTAACAGTCGGTCATCTGTCGTTAAAAAAATTTTACTTCTGCCGCTTCTGCAAATGCTAAGTGCAATGAATCATAGAAAGTAAAGCCTAGTTTGCATAAAGTCTCTGCTCTAGATTCAATATTTTCATTCGACTCAACAAAAATATTCGCTGCACCTAAAAAAGCTAAAATCTGATCACGATTATCAGAATCAGGAATTTTCTGAAGCTCAAACTCTAAAGCATCACTATTGACTAAAACTAAATTGCCGCGATCGCAATATTCTAGAATTGAAACTACCGCTTCAGTTTCTAAACGCACTCGATACTGTACAGTATCATCTAAAAGACGGCAGAAACAACAGGAATCCATATAAATAGTTAAAGGTTTACTCAAGATTAATAAATCCTCTTTGAATAATTGATAATTATGAAATTTGTGTTTATTGTAAAAATGAGTCAGTAGTCATTAGTCAGTTTTTCAGTGATTCTCCTAGTGACTACTGACCACTGACAATTAGTTAAAACTGCTGCAAAAAGCGCAAATCGCTATTATACAAACGGCGAATATCGTCAATTTGATGTAAAACCATTGCAAAACGTTCTACACCAAAACCGGCGGCAAAACCACTATAAACTTCTGGGTCATAACCTACAGATTTCAGTACATTGGGGTCAACCATGCCGCAACCCATGACCTCTAACCAGCGGCCATTCCACTGCAAATCTACCTCAGCAGAAGGTTCGGTAAAGGGGAAATAACTAGCGCGAAAGCGAATTGGTAAATCGCCAAACATTGCTTGTAAAAACATCTTTACAGTGCCTTTGAGGTCTGTAAAAGTCATTCCTTCATCGATCGCTAAAAGTTCAATTTGATGAAAAACTGCGGAGTGGGTCGCATCTACATCATCTCTTCGGTAAACTCGTCCTGGGGCTACAATCCGAAACGGTGGTTCTTCTTTTTCCATGTAGCGAATTTGCACCGATGAGGTATGAGTCCGCAGTAAATTACCATCTGGTAAGTAGAAAGTATCCTGCATATCACGGGCTGGATGGTCAGGTGGGGTATTCAGGGCTTCAAAATTGTAGTAATCTGTTTCCATCTCTGACCCTTGGGCGACGGTGTAACCCATACCGACGAAGATATCCAGCGCCTGATCAATGATGCCGTTGAGGGGATGTATGCGACCTTGGGGGCGGTAAATACCCGGCATTGTTACATCTAAAGTTTCAGCCTCTAGCTGTGCCTGAATTTGAGCAGATTCTAAAGCAGTGCGTTGCTGGTCAAGACTGTTTTGAATGGCTTCTTTAACTGTATTAGCGATCGCACCAATTTTGGGACGTTCCTCTGCACTCATCTGTCCCATACTGCGTAACAGCGCCCCCAGTTGACCTTTTTTGCCCAAATAGTTAACTCTAAGTTCCTCTAGGCGTTCCAGGGTATCAGCAGATGCGATCGCACTTTCTCCCTCTTGTCGCAATGCTAAAAGTTGTTCCTCTAAATTGCTAGTCATTAGTTATTAGTCATTTGTGATTAGTCTATAGTTTATAGTCCCCAGCAGCCGACAGAGGGCGTAAACGACCATGATTATATGGCATTATTTCCACTGCCCTAGTTTTTAGCGGAGACTCCTGCCTCTTTGTACTAGCATGGATATAAAACAATAGAGCCTAATTCTAGATCTCCCATAACAGAAATTTTATATTCTCTCTTGTGACCAAAAACACTGACAATAGACATTTAACTCATTATTAATGACTAATCACCAATTACCCAAGAACCAATGACCAATGACGCATGAAATTACTAATTAGCAACGATGACGGCGTTTCCGCCTTGGGTATACGCACCTTAGCCAACTGTTTAGCACAAGCTGGCCATAACGTTACCGTAGTTTGTCCAGATAGAGAGCGATCGGCTACAGGACACGGATTAACCTTACATCAACCAATTCGTGCCGAAATAGTTGAATCTGTTTTTCATCCCGCCGTCAAAGCTTGGGCTTGTGATGGGACACCTTCCGATTGTGTAAAATTAGCATTGTGGGCTTTGCTAGATTCTCCTCCTGACCTGGTGTTATCTGGAATCAACCAAGGTGCCAATTTAGGAACCGAAATTCTGTATTCAGGCACTGTTTCAGCAGCTATGGAAGGTATGATAGAAGGCATTCCTAGTATTGCGCTGAGTCTTACCAGTCATACTCACAAAGACTTTCACCCAGCTGCCAACTTTGCCAAACTCTTAGTTGAGCAGATAGCAGCAGCACCTTTACCAGACCTCATGTTACTTAACGTCAATATTCCTCCCATATCCTGGGAAGAAATTGCTGGTGTCACGCTCACTCGTCAGGGAGTACGTCGCTATGTTGATGTTTTTGACAAACGAGTTGATCCTCGTGGCAAAACCTATTACTGGTTAACTGGTGAGGTTTTAGAGGATGTCGAACCACCTGCTGGGTTAAATTTATCCCCAGACATTCCCATTGATGTCAATGTTGTCCGTAATAACTACATTAGTATTACTCCATTGCAATACAATCTTACGTATGCTAATGGACTGGATAAACTATCTACATGGGAATTTAAATTTCCGTAAATTTTTCAGAGTCTGCTCAAAATTTAGCATTCATTAAATTTACTGCCGTACATCTGAAGTTGCGAATTTAGGAGATATACTGGGATAACTCAATACACATAAATTATGCTCATCGAGAGTTGTAATATATATTATTACAATAAAAATTTATTAAGGTATACATTTTTACTAGTAGAATTGTGATACCCAAGGTTAGTCAGACAGCATAAACTGAAAAAATAAAAAGCATTTTTTTGATTGATCGCCAGCTCAGTCCAGCAACCAACACCCATGTCTAGGATAGAGAATCAATTTACAGTTCAATTTTGGGGAGTTAGGGGCAGCATCCCCTGTCCAGGGTCAAATACCGTCCGTTATGGCGGTAACACTCCTTGCGTTGCGATGCAAGTGGGTGGTAAAAACTTAGTTTTTGATTGTGGTACGGGAGTACACGTTTTGGGACAATCTTTATTGCCCCAAATGCCAGTAGAAGGTCATATATTCTTCACCCACTCCCATTGGGATCATATGCAGGGGTTTCCTTTCTTTACCCCAGCCTTTATCAAAGGTAATAAGTTTCATATCTATGGAGCGATCGCACCTGATGGATCAACCATTGAGCAACGGCTCAATGATCAAATGCTTCATCCCAACTTCCCCGTTCCATTGCAGATTATGCAGGCTAATCTGGAATTTCACAACATTAAAGCCGGCAAACCAATTTACATCGACGACATTATCATAGAAACTGCACCGTTAAACCATCCCGGTGAAGCCGTAGGATATAGAGTGAACTGGCGAGGTGGAGCCGCTGTTTACATCACAGATACAGAACATTTTCCTGATAAATTAGATGAAAATATCCTCTGGCTATCACGGGATGCCGACATCTTAATTTACGATTCCACCTACACTGACGAAGAATACTATTCTTCAAAATCACCCAGAATTGGCTGGGGACATTCCACTTGGCAAGAAGCAGTCAAAATGGCACAAGCTGCCAACGTCAAAACCCTAGTTATTTACCACCATGATCCAGCCCACAACGACGATTTTTTAGATGATGTAGGCAAACAAGCATCTGAAAAATTTTCTGGCGCAATCATGGCCAAGGAAGGATTAGTACTGCCAATTCCCGTTTTAGATCCTGTATCAGAATCCTTTCCTCTGAGCAAGTGAGTAAGTCTCTCATTGATAATTAAATAAACAAGTCTGTACACTTATTGACAAATATCTATAGGTGTATTATTTATAAGCCTAATGAATTCGCCAAAAAATTAGGTCTTTCTGTAAAAACAATTCAGCAAAAAATTTATTCTTAACATTTTTGCCTCCTATCCTCTGTTCTCTGCCTTTCTTCCGTCATTTGTAGATTTTAGATTAGATTGGTGATCAGAGAGCTAACAGCGCCATAGCCTGCCTATTGGTGAAGTGGCAATTACTGGTAGATCAGCTTTTTGGCTTCACCAGCAGGCCAAATAAGCCTCTAGAAGCCTCTCAAGCTGCTGAGGATAGGTAAACGTCCTACAGCAAAAATAGAAGCAACTGAGAGGTCGCCAAGCGCTGATAGCTAAAAATAAACCTAAAATCCCAGAATCCACGTGCTAAATTTGTCTCAAAATGGGTGTTCTGTGTGGGTTGCTTCTTCGACCGAATTGGCTCGAACACCGACTGCGATCGCTCTTGGTAAATTTGATGGTGTTCATATTGGTCATCAAAAGGTAATTCAACCAGTTTTGCAGTCAGCAAGGGGTGAAGATGGGCGAGGAGATGGGGAAAAAATACCAGAAGGCGCACCTATTCATCCTAGTCAATCATCAACTTTACCATCATCCCCAAGACATACATATTCAACAGTAGTCACCTTTGATCCTCATCCCCAGGAGTTTTTTACAGGTCAACCCCGTGCTTTGTTGACACCACTCGATGAAAAAGTTCAACAATTGCGATCGCTTGGAGTAGAACAATTAGTACTGTTACCCTTCGACAAAGAACTATCTGCCCTATCACCCCAAGATTTCGTCGCCAAAATCCTTGTCCAACAACTACAATGTCAAAAAATCAGCGTTGGGCAGGATTTCTGTTTTGGGAAAAAGCGCATGGGTACTGCCCAAGATTTGCAAATACTCGCTGCCCAGTACAATATACCTGTAACCATTGTTCCCCTACAAACTGATACAGGAAACTTGCTCAAAAATAGCAGTTGTCTCAACACCGAGCCAATTGAAGATGGTCGCATTAGCACTTCATTAATTCGCCAAACTTTAGAAGCAGGCAATATTCAACGAGCCAACCGCTTACTAGGAAGACCTTATACCCTCACAGGTGTAGTCATACCAGGTCAACATTTGGGTAGAACCATTGGCTTTCCCACCGCCAACCTGCAACTACCAAAAGATAAATTTTTACCCCTTCAGGGAGTTTATGCAGTGCGGGTGATCATCCTCAACGAAACGCCAGAAAATCTTCCCACTCAGAACTTAGGTGTAATGAATATCGGCAATCGCCCCACTGTCAACGGTACTCATTCCTCAGTAGAAGTACACTTGTTGGATTGGTTCGGTGATTTATATGGAAAAAACTTGGTAGTACAGCTAGTAAAATTTTTGCGTCCCGAACAAAAATTTCCTGCCCTAGAAGCCCTAAAAACTCAAATCCAACTTGACTGTACTGTAGCCAGAGAAATTTTGAGTACACAATGCTGAATTTGCAAAATTAATTGGGAAGTATATATTGATGGGTAATTGATAATAGGTGATTGGTAAGGTGATTAATCTCCCAATCCTCATCATCTCCCTTATCCTCCCCATCTACCCACCTCCCCAACCCCAGTGCATGAGAGATAAAATTGACGTTTTAACACAAAACCTAGCTCGTACCATCGTTGGTAAAAATGAAGCAATAGACTTAGTGATAATTGCTTTACTCAGTGGTGGCCATGCCTTGCTAGAAGATGTTCCTGGGGTTGGTAAAACCCTGCTCGCCAAATCTTTAGCCCGGTCTGTAGATGGTAAATTTCAAAGATTACAGTGTACCCCCGATTTATTACCAACTGACATCACCGGCACGAATATTTGGAATCCTAAAAGCGGCGAATTTAGTTTTCTCCCTGGGCCAATATTTGCCAATGTGCTGTTAGCCGACGAAATTAACCGTGCTACCCCCCGCACCCAGTCAGCCTTGCTGGAAGTGATGGAAGAAAATCAGGTAACAGTTGATGGTGTTTCCCGTGCAGTTCCTCAACCATTTTTTGTCATTGCTACCCAAAACCCTATTGAGTATCAAGGTACTTTTCCTCTGCCCGAAGCACAGATGGATCGGTTTATGCTGTCCCTAAGCTTGGGCTATCCTTCCGAGTCAGATGAATTGGAAATGTTACAAAATCTGCAAAATGGGATTCAGGTAGCTGATTTGCAGCCTTGTATTACTTTGGCAGAAATAGCTCAGTTACGGCAACTTTGTTCGCAAGTAAAAGTAGAAATATCGTTGCAGCAATATATTTTAGAATTGGTGCGAGCAACTAGAGAAGATGAAGAAATCACTCTCGGCGTTAGTCCTCGTGGGACTGTGGCATTACAAAAAGCCAGTCAAGCACGAGCTTTTATGTTAGGGCGAGATTATGCTATTCCCGATGATGTGAAGTTTCTCGCTCCTCACGTTATGTCTCATCGCCTGATTCCTAGAGGTGGCAGGAATTCTAGGACTATAGTAGATCGGTTATTGCGATCGCTCCCCATTCCTTAAAATGTATTGTCGCAAAATATAAAAAAAGTCTTTCACCAGGAAAAATCCATGTTTGGTAAAAAGCAACCGGAACCACCAAGCCAATCTCAAAGCATGAGTGGTGTAACAGCGACTGGCGGTGTGATTCAACAAGGACAAGCAGGGCGTGATTTCCAGCAAAGTCAATCAGGAAAACTGGAAACACAGCAGGAAATCACCAATACAGATGTAGTTAAGCAATTAGAACTTCTGGAAATAGCCGTAAAAGCCGCAACACTGACTCAAGATGAGAAAGATGAACTGCTGGACTATTTGCGACCTGCCAAGCGCGAAGCAGCTAAAGAAGGTGTGAACAAAGACATGGTGGGGCAGTATCTGAAACCGGTTAATGAGACGCTCAAAACCATGAAAGACACCACAGAAGCCGGAAAGAGCCTGTGGAAAACAGGACAGGAAGTTTTTGGAGCGATCGCACCTTGGTTAGGAGTAGCAGCCAAATTGATTGGAATGTAGGGACATTGAGTTAAATTTACGACACAATATAAACAGATTTCTCCACTGGTAATTAAGACGGCTAGTGGAGTTCTTTATGGGTATGGGAATGGGGCAAAATCAGGATATTGGTAATAGCTCACTTGCAAATAGTGAAGTTCAGCAGACTCAAGCAGGACGAGATGCAGTTAGTTTTCAAAATAGCAAAGATAACCAAGTCACCATCAATAACACTATCCTGCGGTTGTTTGGCAAATCAGAACCGCAAAAGGTTGATTGGGATTGGGGAAAGTTATTACTAGAAAAAAAGCAGTTACCTGATATCCGTCAACGCTTGACTGATACCTTGGGACAGAAACGCATTTCTATAAATGTATCTTTTGCAGAACAACTATCTTGGGTAAATCGCACTTTGCAGATTAATGGCCAAGATTACGGAAATCTTGATGCTAATAAACTGCTGATTGAGACTTATGGAAGAGATGATATTGCAGGAAAACTGCTGATTTTAGGAGCGCCGGGAGCCGGTAAAACCACAGCATTGTTAAGTTTAGCAGAGCAGTTAATTTGTGGTGCGCTCAAAAATCCTCAAACTGTAATTCCCGTCTTATTTGAGCTTTCCACTTGGCGCGATGACAACCAAAGTATTGAGCAATGGCTAATTGAACAACTTTATGAACTACATGGGGGAAACCGCAAATATAAAATTTATGAACGCTGGTTAGAACAACAGGTTTTATTACCCCTGCTAGATGGGTTAGATGAACTGGGACTAGAAAGACAGAAAAAATGCACCATCAAACTTCAGGAATTTGCCCAGAATTATCCTCATGTTGTCGTCTGCTGTCGTCTCAAAGAATTTGAAGCGGTAAACCTGAAACTTAAAACCTTGAGAGGTGCAGTGTGTCTTCAGCCTTTATCAGATATACAAATTCAAAATTATCTACATAGCCTGAATCGCTCAGAATTATGGTCAGTGATTAAGAAAAATGTTGATTTCAGAAAGCTTTTAGAACCTACTCCAGAGGGTGAACCAGGTTTGTTGCGTGTGCCATTGTTCGTTAAGCTGGTTGTTGATGTGTATGATCCACAAAAACCTATTAGCAGTAAAGCAGACTTGTTAGAAAAGTATATTGATCGTCAGTTGTCCATAGATACCCGTGAACAAGATCGCCGCAAAGAGAAGGAACTAAGTAAATGGGCATACAAAACAGTAGAAGATGAAGTAGGTAAGCGACAAACCAGTGGCAGTTTAACTTGGATAGCACAAGTATTGAAAGAGAATCATCAAACAGAATTTTTGATCGAGAAAATGCAGCCTAAATATCTGAATAAAAAACTACGTCAATGGCAATATTGGCTGTTACTTTTCATGGTGAATATATTAATTTCTGGAACTATTGCTACAGTTATGATCCTGCCATTAGTTATATCAGAATATCCATTTTCATGGTCATTTATTCCTAACAGTGTATTAGTATTCGGACTGTTTTTTGGATTCATTATTTCCACTGAGCCTAAAGCTGATGGCACTCTATTAATAATATACCCACTTGTCTATTTTTTTTGTTTTTTATTCAAAAAGGAAATACCAATAGAGCTTAAAAAATATGTACCTATTTTGCATAATATCGATCTATCTTACAGATTTAGGCTAAGAATACCTTCACTAAAAGATTTGAAAATGCAAGTGTTTCAACCTTCATTAACACTAGCACTAGTATTACCTAAATTAATGGCAATTCTTCCCTTTAATATTATGTCTATCTTGTTGATGATTTTGTATGACATATTAGAATTATCAAGATATCCTGATGATAATTTCATATTTTTACCGACTATTCAAAAGATAAAAATCCTTGATCAAGAAGGGTTCTGTTGGCTTAAAATTTTTATTACTATCACGTTTTTCCCAATTACTATAATATTTATTATATTATTTGGAACAATAAGTCTAATTTCTATTTTATTCTCAGAAAAAATAGAAACATCATATACTCCAAATCAAGGATTAGAAGAAGCTTTTAAATCTGTCTTTTTTATTTCTATACTTTTACTTTTCTATATTTTTTACTTTTCCTTCCTATCTTTCCAAATACAACCCATATACTATCAAATTATTAATACTGTTCTAGGCTTTCTAGCTTGTTCAATTTACTTACCCGTCATAAAGCACCTTTGCCTACGCTTCATCCTTTGGCAAAGTGGCACTATCCCTTGGAATCTTGCTCAATTCCTCAACTACTGCGTCGAGCGGCGTTTGTTGTTACGTGTTGGTGGGCGTTATCGCTTCCTACACAGAGAACTCCTTGACCATTTTGCTCAGTCCAGTAATCCCTGATTTTGTAGTTTATAACTTGAAACTTCCTGCTCAGAACTCGAAACTTCCTACTCAAAACTTGGAATTTCCTGCTCAGAACTCGAAACTTTCTACTCAAAACTCGGAACTTTCTACTCAGAACTCGGAACTTCCTGCTCAAAACTCGAAACTTTCTACTCAAAACTCGGAACTTTCTACTCAAAACTCGGAACTTGAAGATTATAGGAGAACTCCACAAAATAAATTATCCAATTTCACCAAATCAAAACGACTTTTTCCATTCCCCCTGCCCCCTGCCCCCTGCCTTTTTTTATTTGCCAGTCTCTAAGTCCTATGATTAGCAAAGAGTGTAACATCCTGTAAGTGTGAGGTTTATGTCAAATTTAGTAAAGTCCAAATCTCCCAAACGCCGACTCAAACGCCAACTCCTCATCGTCATGGCGGTGATTTTCGCTTGGAGTATAGCCATAGGATTCATACTAGGTTTAGCTACCAGCACCCAAGCAGCTAACCCCGCTTCCTCTATTGGCACTGTTGATGTAGTACCTGCACAATACCAACTAGGGCAAGAACTATATTTAGAAAACTGCGCCAGTTGTCACATTGGCATCCCACCGGCAGTTTTTCCTACCCAAACGTGGAAAAATCTGATTGAAGATTCCCAGCACTATGGGGTACAGATTCAGCCCTTAGTAGATCCGCAGCGGATTTTGGTGTGGAAATACTTGTCAACTTTTTCCCGTGTGCAACTCGAAGACGAAGCAACACCTTATCGCTTCAATAGATCACGTTATTTTCAAGCTTTGCATCCTGATGTCAAATTACCAAATCCTTTGCAAGTTAACAGTTGTGTAAGTTGTCATCCCGGTGCTAGTAAGTATAATTTCCGTAACCTGACGACCGAGTGGGAGTAGGAAGCAGGTCAAAAGAGGTAAGGGAGCAGGGAGCAGGGGGCAGGGAGATTAGAAATTAGCGTTTTATGAGCCAAGGATATGGATTGTTAACTATAGTTACTAGAATCCCTAAAACTCGGTTGTACACTCCATAAATTTCTCTGCCTGTGTCAACATCTAAATAACCACATTTCACAGCAAACTTAAGCCAGGTCTGAGTTTCTGCTGCTTCAGCTTCACAATCATTCAGTTTAGCGATAAAAGCCGCTTCATAACGACGCTTTCTCCATGCCTCGGCTAAATTAGTACAAACAGAGCGTGATGATCTACGGATTTGGTCAGTCAATGAATATCTTTCCTCTATAGGAAACTTCTTTGACAGTTCAAATATTTTCATGGCGACATCAAATGCTATTTTGTATACTTCTAGGTCTTCATGACTTTTGATTGGTTCTTTTTCCATTCCCCCTGCTCCCTGCTCCCTGCCCCCTGCCTCCTGCCCCCTGCACCATCTGGGGGCAAAATGATACTATGAAGAGGCTTTAAATATAAAATATAGGTTGAAACCAATCATCCTATCAAGGTGATTGACCTGTTTTTATTAGGTTTTTGAGTAAATTCTCATTTCCACGCCATTCAAAAGCAAAATGGCGGGATTGAGTTAACTGTCTATAATCATATAGCTATTCGCTAAACCTTTAATTCTCATCCCCCTTGATTTAGTTCCATAAACTGCCATGCTAAAACTATTGTTGGGCGATCCCAACGCTCGTAAGCTTAAAAAATACCAACCTTACATTACAGAAATTAACCTCTTAGAGGAAGAAATTCAGCCACTCTCTGATGAAGAGTTAAAAGGCAAAACTGTTGAGTTTAAACAACGGCTTGCCCAAGGCGAAACACTTGATGATATATTGCCTGAAGCTTTTGCTGTTGTCCGGGAAGCAGGACGGAGAGTATTAGGGTTGCGCCACTTTGATGTGCAACTATTAGGTGGTGTGATTCTGCATAGCGGACAAATCGCCGAAATGAAAACCGGTGAAGGTAAAACTTTGGTGGCTACCTTACCGAGTTATTTAAATGCCTTAACTGGTAAAGGTGTCCATGTCATTACCGTCAATGATTACCTGGCACGTCGGGACGCGGAATGGATGGGGCAGGTACACCGGTTCTTGGGATTAAGTGTAGGGCTAATTCAGTCCACTATGACTCCCAGTGAACGCCAAAAAAACTATCAGTGCGATATTACCTATGTCACCAATAGCGAAGTAGGTTTTGACTATTTGCGGGATAATATGGCGACATCAATGGCTGATGTGGTACAACCGCCGTTTAATTATTGCGTTATTGACGAGGTAGACTCGATTTTAGTGGATGAGGCGCGGACACCGCTGATTATTTCTGGACAGGTGGAAAGACCGACAGAAAAATACCTGCAAGCGGCAGAAATTGCTTTTACGCTGAAAAAAGATGAACATTACGAAGTAGATGAAAAGGCGCGTAACGTTCTCTTAAGTGATGAAGGTTTTGCGGAAGCTGAAAATCTTTTGGGTGTGACAGATTTATTTGACCCGGAAGATCCTTGGGCGCATTTTATGTTTAATGCGATTAAGGCTAAGGAATTGTTCCTTAAAGATGTAAATTATATTGTCCGCAATGATGAAGTTGTGATTGTCGATGAATTTACAGGTCGGGTGCTGCCGGGACGACGTTGGAGTGATGGATTGCACCAAGCAATTGAAGCGAAGGAACACGTAGAAATTCAGCCAGAAACCCAAACTTTGGCGACGATTACTTATCAAAACCTGTTTTTGCTGTATCCCAAGTTGGGGGGAATGACGGGAACTGCAAAAACGGAAGAAGTGGAGTTTGAAAAGATTTACAAACTGGAAGTTGCGATTATTCCTACTAACCGCATCAGAAGACGGGAAGACCTGTCTGATATGGTGTTTAAGACGGAACCGGGTAAGTGGAGAGCGATCGCTCAAGAATGCGCCCAAATGCACGAAAATGGTAGACCTGTGTTAGTGGGAACCACCAGCGTTGAAAAATCTGAACTTCTCAGCCGACTCCTCAAGGAAATGGAAATTCCCCACGAGTTACTCAACGCTAGACCAGAAAACGTGGAACGGGAAGCGGAAATCGTCGCCCAAGCCGGACGGAGAGGGGCTGTAACTATCGCCACGAACATGGCGGGAAGAGGTACAGATATCATCCTCGGTGGTAACTCCGAATATATGGCGCGGTTGAAGTTACGGGAATACTTTATGCCCCGTATTGTCAGCCCAGAAGATGAAGATAGTTTCGGTATGCAAAGGGCTTCTGGACTACCTATGGGTCATGGTAGTGGTCAAGGTTTTGCGCCTGGTAAAAAGGTGAAAACTTGGCGGGCTTCCCCAGAAATTTTCCCCACTCAGTTATCTAAGGAGACAGAACAGCTTTTAAAAGAAGCTGTAGAAGTGGCGGTGAAGGAGTATGGTGAGCGCAGTTTACCAGAATTGGAAGCGGAAGATAAGGTGGCTATAGCTGCGGAGAAAGCACCAATAGATGATCCTGTGATTCAAAAATTGCGGGAAGCTTACCAACGCATTAAGCATGAGTATGAAGTATTCACCAGCACTGAACATGATGATGTGGTGAGTAGAGGCGGTTTGCACGTTATTGGTACAGAACGCCATGAGTCACGCCGGATTGATAACCAGTTGCGCGGAAGGGCTGGTAGACAAGGTGATCCAGGAACGACAAGATTCTTCCTCAGTTTAGAGGATAACCTATTAAGGATCTTTGGGGGCGATCGCGTTGCCGGCTTAATGAATGCTTTCCAAGTAGAGGAAGATATGCCTATTGAATCAGGTATGTTAACTCGCAGTTTGGAAGGCGCACAGAAAAAGGTTGAAACCTATTACTACGACATCCGTAAACAGGTGTTTGAGTATGACGAGGTAATGAATAACCAACGTCGTGCTATTTACGCCGAACGTCGTCGGGTGTTGGAAGGTCAAGATTTGAAGGAACAGGTAATTAAATACGCCGAAAAAACGATGGATGACATCGTTGATTATTACATCAACCCTGATTTACCTTCGGAAGAATGGGAATTAGAAAAATTGGTGGAGAAGGTGAAGGAGTTTGTTTACCTGTTGGCTGATATGCAGCCTAACCAATTAGAAGATATGGGAATGGGCGAAATTAAAGCTTTCCTCCATGAACAAGCGCGTATTGCCTATGATATGAAGGAGGCGCAAATTGACCAAATTCAACCGGGTTTGATGCGTCAAGCAGAACGGTTCTTTATTCTCCAACGCATAGATACTTTGTGGCGGGAACATCTGCAACAAATGGATGCTTTGCGGGATTCGGTTGGTTTGCGTGGTTATGGTCAAAAAGATCCGCTGATTGAGTATAAGAGTGAGGGTTATGAGTTGTTCTTGGATATGATGGTGAATATCCGCCGTGATGTGGTTTATTCGCTGTTTATGTTCCAGCCTCAGCCTCAGCCTACTGTGCAGACTTCTGAGATGGTTTAAGAGTTTTTTTCACGCAGAGACGCAGAGGCGCAAGAGAGGCGTTTTCTGCGTCTTTTGTTTTATGGTGAGAAGGGGAAAAATGAACCACGAAGGCGCGAAGGACACGAAGGAAGAGGAGGAAGAGGAGGAAGAGGAGGAAGAGAAGAGAAGGTTATTTATTCTGCGAACATTTCCGCTAATATATCCAAAACTGCTTTTTGTTCTTCTATGGTAATTTGACCTAGAAATTTTACTAAGCGGGTCTTATCTACTGTGCGAATACTGCAATTAAGTATTTTTACTATGGCTGTTATTTTTGAATGTGTTTATTATATATGAGCTTATCAAAAAGTATTAAAATTTATACATTATGAATTTAGTTACTATTACATTTGACTCAAATGTTTTTCCAAAAGTGGTTAATCCAGATAAATATCCCAATGAAGAGTCTGTCCTTAGTTTTAAAAGAATAAATTCATCTATTAGAAACGGATATGCAAAGGGTTTCTTAGCTGAAACCATTTTTACTTTAGATGCAATCAATAAGAAAAATCGACTTCAATTTTTTAAAGAGTTTAGTCCAAATTTTTCTAGTAAAGAATCTATTCAGAATAATAGTAGAAGACTTTCAATTAGTATGAATCCAGATACTACCTCTCATCCCGGTAATAATCAATATTTGGAGTCAGATTTAAATGATGCTTTACAGTTAGGATTTAAGATTTTACCATGTACAAGAATAGGTTGGTTCAGAAACCCTGATTTACAAAGGGAGTGGTTTGTACAGTTGACAGAAACCAACATACATGAATATGAAGACAAAGTTTCAGAGATAATACATAAAATAGATAAAAATCGGTGCGGAAGTTTCTATTTAAAAGAAATAGGGGAAAAATATAAAAGAGGAACAGAACATTGGACAAATGCGCTTAAAAATGTTCCTGAGTCTGAAGAAAAAGCAATGATAAAAGCCTTTGCAGAATGGGCTGATGGTGATGCTATTGCTTTCCACATTGCATATGGTAATGAATATTTTTGTACACGCGATCAAGGTAGAAATGCAGGGCAAGGATCAGTTATGTCTAAAAAAAATCGTGAATGGTTAGAAGAAGACTAAACCCGGATTTCTCACAAGTGAGATAAAAACGCTTAGGTTAACCAAATTGACGACAATTTAATTGATACATTATCAAAATACCTCCAGAGATAAGTATCTCAAAGTAAAAACCGAAGTATATAAGGATATATCAAATACATTAGAAGTGATTAATACTGAAGCCGAAAACTGTTAATAATAAAAATTGACATACTAATTCATGAGTTAAATCAAGTAAAATAACCCCAAAAAAATCACTTATTAAAAATTAGAAATAGCGATGAATTACGAATTATATGATGTCATAATTAACGATTGACTTGGTATTCGAGATAAACACTGATAAACCGTGGCAAAAAGCTCCTGATAAGGACAAGCATTACTAATTGCGATTAAAACCCGTCGTTTACTAATAGTAATAACAGACTCCTAGCTTCAGTAACTGTGTACGGATAGTCTCAACAGTTGCATTTTTCAGTTCTGTTTTTGCTAAACATTGCTCTCGCAGAGCATTCATCAAGACATAAGCAATAGATGCTAACCACAAACGTAATTGATTTCCGGCAAATGTATGGGTACTAGTTCTATCACTTTTTAGCCCTAATTTTTGTTCTTTTAAGCAATTCTCCATGTTGCCTCGTGGGCAATATTTTTGAGTATAAAGTCGTCCAGGAGGAATTTTATTAATCGGGAGTGAAGTCACTACAAAGCGAGTATCGACTTCTTCATAGCTATACTCAACTTTGGCAACAACACGACGATTACGACTCCAACTATCTAGAGTTTGATAGTCAAGAGAACAATACCAAATTGAGTTATCAACCAATGCTGCTGCGTCGGTTTTTAAATCTGGTGATGAGGGAAACAAGGTTTCAAAAAACTTGACTATGGGTTGAATCTTTGCCGCGAATTCTTGGGATGCACGATACTTTATTGATTGAGATAGCTGGATTAGACGATTATTCGGTGCGAGTCCAAATACATAGTCAATTCCAGTTTGAGATTCACACCATGCCATAATCTCTTCTCTGGAATAAGCGCTATCTCCTCGAATAATAATTTTTACGTTCTGCCATCGTGAGCGGATTATTTTTATAACTCGTTGTAATTCTTCTATTCCCCCTTCTGCTGGTTCTACATTAGATGCACGAAGTTTTGCTGCGAGTAAATGTTTACCACAGAAAATGTAAAGTGGAGCATAACAATATCCTCTATAATAAGGATTGAAGAATGTTTCTTCTTGATTACCATGTACCAAATCATCAGTAACATCTAAATCCAAAATTATCTGTCTTGGTGGTTTTTGATAAGATTCTAGAAATAGCTCAACCAAGAGTGTTTCTATGGCTGACGCATCATGTTCAATACGATGATATCGACTATCCCACCTTGTAGATACATTTTCTGGGCAATGTTCCAGACGATTTAAAGTACTTTTTCCCGCCAATGTCATTGATTCTTGTGACGAATTCACCACTTTTCCCACACAGAGCGCAAATATCGGATCGTGACGTAGATTTTCATGGTCATTTATATCTTCATAGCCCATGATTAAGCCATATATTCTTTGTGCAATTAAGCTATGAACTGGATGTAAAATTTTATTTGGCTGTCGGTAATCTTTGAAACATCTTGCCAGCCGCGATGTTATTTCTCTTTTTCTGTCCAGTTCCGCAATTAATGTTAACCCGGCATCAGATATTACAGGCTCACCCTTGAAATTTACTACAACTGGACATGAATTCTCTTGTTCAAATATGAACTGTTCCGGTATACAATCGTTTTTATTGGGGGTCATGCTTCAAACTGCTAGAATCCTTTGACAATATACATCTTGGCAGTTTATGACCCTTATTTTTCCAGTCTTGTGAGAAATTCGGGTTTATAGTATTAAATTCATTAGTCCTGAAGATTTAGAGAAAATTCTTACAGCATAAATTGCTATTCCTAGTAAGAATCCATCTTAATATATGTTTGAGGCTATTTCATTTTTATTTTCCGCAATTTCCATAAATGCTTGTTCCCAACCTTTTCTTACTTGTTTAAGTGTGCGAATAATCAGATTATTTCCTTGAACTTCTATTTCTACTTCTGAAGTAATACTACTTTGTTCTAACAGTGTTTTAGGAATCAAAACACCTTGCGAATCTCCGATTTTGACGATTTGGGTTCTAACAGCTTTGCCCATTGTATGTGATTTGGGGATAGGGTAGTGTTTACATCGTAATTACATTCGTAAAAATAGTCAAGTACCTGTTCAATGTAATGTCTTTTTTGGTATTGATTTTGATTGGGTTTCACACAAATAAGTGAGAATGTGTTATTTTATTTATTTTTCAGTCAAATCTGAATCCAGGATAAAAATATGACAGACTATATGACTAAAACTGAATTCGCTAACCGTTTTGAAGATTTTCAAAATTCACCAGAAATGGAAATTTATAAGAACTTACTAGCTTTGAAAGCGAGCTTTCGTGTTTTCAACGGAAACTTTAATGAACTCCAAGAATATCTAGAGCATCTCAAAACACCAAATGAGGCTTTAGTTAAGTATTCTTACGATAAAAGAGAAAATATAGAGGCTTTAATTGATGAAAGTTCGAGGTTATTTCATAACTTCCTTTCATCTGCAAAATCATTAGTAGATCATACAAGAGTAATTGTTAATAGATTATATCCGGCAGATCATGAATTTAATCAAGAGTATCAAAATAAGCTTCAAGCAGATTTAGCAAATCATCCTGTGCAAAAGTTTATACAAAATTTACGTAACTACACTCAACATTACACTTTACCAATACCTGATTTACAGATTGCTTTTGGAGAGGATATGAAATTCACTATGCAGATTGATACTAAGGAGCTACTAAAGTGGAAGAAATGGGGGGACTCAAAACCATATTTAGAAAATCTCGGAGACAGTTTTTCACTTGTAGATTTAGCTAATGAATATTATCAAATAATTCAAGATTTTTATGTATGGCTAACTGAGAGACAACATAATATTCATCAACAAGACTTAGAAAATCTTAAAAATATGCAAAAAGACCTCTAATATACAAGATTGGGTTGAGTAACAAAACCTTACATAATTAAGTTTTTGAGCAATTTCCCTAATATTCTTCTCACGACACCAAAACTAGATTGAGTTGCTATAATGTAGATAGCAGTCAAGAGGTCTGACTTTTTCGGATCGCGGTAGCTAGGTCTACCCTTGACTGATTTTTATTGTCTAAGGATACATAATAGCCATGTACTTGCTGTATGCAGATGAGTCAGGCACTACCCATGACCTAAACCAGCAATATTTTGTACTGGCTGGATTGTGTATATTTGAACGTCAAGGCTATTGGATTTCTGATCAGCTTGATAAAATTGCTGCTAGATTTGACCCCGCTGATCCTTTATCAGTTGAACTACATGGTAGTCCAATGCTAAGTGGTAGAGGAAAGTGGAGAAGCTATTCTAAAAGTGATAGAGAAAAAGTT